>JALYQJ010000040.1 GCA_030855875.1 Acidobacteriota bacterium | reverse complement strand
ATATTTTATAATGCCGATTATGCTTGCGGGTTACGCGGTGGCTTACCGCAAAATTTTCCCCGCCGTTATGAATCGAAATTACAACCCGCCGACACCGGATTTTTATAAAGGATTTTAATTTATTATGAGCGCAAATTTTATTAAACTGGATTCACCCGAAAAACTCGAAAATTTATTTCAGGAATCTCACGAAAAACCCGTCGTTTTGTTCAAACACAGCACTACCTGCCCGATCAGCGCGGGCGTTTATGAAGAGGTTTCAAAGGTTTCCGCCGATATAAACTTAGTCGTTATGCAGTCGGCTCGAAATATTTCGTCGGCGATTGCTGAAAAAACCGGCATCCGTCACGAATCGCCGCAAGCCATTATCCTGAAAGACGGCGAACCAATTTATCACGCTTCGCATTTCGACGTGACGGCAAAAGATATTGTCAATGAGTTGGCAAGCGAAAGCTAAAAATGTGAGAAATATGATTATGAGACGTGAGAAGTGAAAGTTGAGAGTTGAGAAAGGAACACAATATTTTCTTAACTTCTCATTTCTTACTTCTCACGTCTCAATTATTTATGATTGAACCCCTGCAAATTATCGAAGAAAGCGACCGCGAAATTTCGATTAAATGGTCTGACGAAGCGGAAACTTCGCATAACGCCGTCGAGCTTCGGCGTTCTTGTCCGTGCGCGGGCTGCGTCAACGAATGGACGGGCGAAAAAACTTTGAAAGACGAAAATATCACACCGGATTTATCGTTTTCGCACATCACAATCGTCGGCAGATACGCGCTCAACTTTCACTTTTCCGATGGTCACGACACGGGAATTTTCAGTTTTGCCTATTTGCGGAAATCCGCCGAATAAAATCCTTTTTTATGTTGACCGAAAAAGTCGCTAGAACTATCGGCGGTTATCCTGTTATAATAATTTCTGATAAATTATGCAGGAAAGAGACATTTTCGACGAAAGACAGGAAACAAAACGGGCGAGTTTCTCGTGTCCGTTTTGCCGTGAAAGAAACGATTACGACGTTCTCTGGATGACGCGCCGGAAAAAGAAAATCGTGCCGCGCCATCTCAATCAGCAAGATCGCGCCAGATTTGAAAAATCACGCGATTATATGGTGCGCGTTGACGATATGCTGATGTGTAAAAATATGCGCTGCCGCCGCCGGTTCGAGATTCCTTCGGCGCAGTCGGTCGTTTTTATTTAACTTTTTATTTAATTTTGAAATTTGCGAATGATATGCGGCTTTGTGATATTCTTTTTTTATCAAAATATTGAAGAGGAATTGAATGGCAAATCAAGAGGAAAAAGATATGATTTCGGGCAAAAATTTAGAGTTCTACGAAAATGAAGAAGTAGTTGATCAGGAAATTCAGGATTTGATGAACGAAGAAATTGCCCACGCTCCGCAAGCTCCGGGCGAATTAATCGAACGCTTGAATGAACATAATTCTTCGTCTCCGGCAGATTCCGGCGGCGATATAGATGCCGATTGGGAAGAGGTCAACAGTTCGGGCGCGGAATCCGTTTTCGGTCATAATCCGACACCCGACCAATCGGACGTTGAAGAAAACGCGCACGCAATGGGAATTGATTACCAGGACAACGAGCCGCTCGACATTCTCGAAAAGATCGAAAAGCGCGACCGCGACCGCTATGAATTAGACGAAAGTTCAAAATCAGGGAATGACACGATCTAAATCGTTTGAGCAATTCAAAGATAAACGAGGCGAACCGAAAATTTCGGTTCGCCTTTTTTATCTTTGGAAGTTAAATTTTAGTAAATTGTAAAACTATACTGCACTTGTTTCGTCACCGTCACAGGACTTCCGTTGACCATCTGCGGCTCGAATTTAATCGAACGCGCCGCCGCAATTGCCTGTTCCGTCAGTCCATACGGCAACCCGTTGACCGGCGAAATACTGCCAATTTGTCCCGAAGGCAGAAATGTTACGCGCAATGTGACAGTTCCCTGCACTTGATTTTGCCGCGCCGCGTCGGTGTAATTGGCTCGCGGCTTGGAAACAATTTTCATCGCTTGCGTAACTCTGGGTTTTGCTGCCGGAGGCGGAGGCGGTGCGCCGCCGGGTCTATTGCCGCCTTCACCTGTTCCATCGCCGTTTCTGTTACCATTTCCGTTTCCGCTGCCCGAACCGATTCCGTTGCCTTCGCCGGTTCCGCGACCGCCGCCGACTCCTGTTCCGGTTCCGCTTCCGATACCGCCGCCCGAACCCGTTCCGTTAGAAAGCGCGGTTGAAAGCGACGAGGGAATTCCGGTGCGTTCTTCAGTAATCGGTCGTTTAATATCGCCCTGCGTTTCCTGCCTCAATTTAAGCGTCGGATTCGTCAGTTGCGGAATATTTACGTCCGGCGGAGTAATCGGATTTCTCGATTGCGGCGGAAGTCTGCCTTTTGAAGCCTCTAATTGCTCTTGTTTTCCGCCGCCGCCGCCGCCGCCGCCTTCATCTTTATCTATCTTCGGCGGAGGTTCGGATTCTATCACGGGCGGTTCGACCGACGCGATCAATGCCGACAAATTACCTTCGTCGCCGATTGAACCGACGAGCAAATCTTTATTAAAAAGCGAATAGATCGTGCCGCTGACAGCCATCGTCGTCATCAAAACTAATGCGCCGAGAAGAAGCACATTTCTTTGCTTGCTGTTTTTTTCCTCGATAACCGTGACGTGAAATCCGTCGGCGGCAGCGTTCGTCGGCGCGTTTGAATAATTGAAATTGTTTTTGTTCGCGGTTTCCTGATAACCATTACCGGAACTTGCGCCGACTGCCGCCGCTCCCGCGCTTGCCGCGTAGGTTTTTGTTTCGGCAAAAGGCTCGTCTGATTTTTCCTCTTCGATTTTTACTTCTTCTTCCGCTTCTGCCGAATATCGAGCGTCGCTGATTTCCGCCGCGTCGTATTTTTTTGTTTCAAGCGAATTTTCAATCGAACCCGCGACCGGCGCGGCAGCGATTGCTGGTGCGGCAATTACCGGCACGGCTTCAATCGGTTCAGCCGGAGAAATTTCTTCCTTAAAGTCGCCGTTTGCCGAAATTGTTTCGGGTTTGACGGGTTCGGAAATCACATTATTCGCGCCGAGCGGATTCATTTCAAACGCCTGCAAATGTTCACCGCAATTCGGGCAAAAGCCGAATTTTTCAGCGAAACTTTCTTCACACGAACTACAAAATTTAACTATTTTTGCCATCTTTTCGAGCCTCACAAAACTACTGTAGATTCCTTCTGATTTACGGACTGACTTACGGAAATAATTTTCGATTATACTTTGTTTTTTACGGATGTTAAGCCGTTTTCGCCAATCTTTACTCAACAAATTATAGAATACGACAAAATCATAGATGCTTATCGAAGTTGACGCGATGCCTGTCGGCAACTAAAATTTTCTTTTGCGCGTCGCCTGAAAACCTTTTTAATTCGCGGCTGACAACAGTTTTTCAAAAAGCCGCAACTAATAACAAACGTCATATCTTTAAGACTTTTTTCAATTACTTATTCGACATTCATACGATGAAAAATAAATTTTATTTCAATAAATTTGCGGCACTTTTTATATTAGCGACTTTAACCGCGTTCGCCGCGTTCGCGCAATCTCCGAATCTTCCTGTTCCGCGTCAGGAAAAACTTCTCAACGGGTTAAAGGTTTTGGTGTGGAATGACGCGAAAGCCGACAAAGTTTCGGTTGTAATCCGGGTTCACAGCGGCGCATCGTTCGATCCGCAAAATAAAGAAGGCGTGATGCAGATGCTCGCCGATAATATTTTTCCGAACGAATCGGTCAAAGAATTTTTTACCGACGATTTAGGCGGCAGTCTGGAAATCACGATTAATCACGATTATATTCAAATCAACGCGACCGCCAAATCGGAAGAATTTTTAACGATGATCGAAACGCTTGCCAACGCCGTTTCAAAACCGTTAGTTGAAAAAGAAACGACTGCCAAACTACGTTCCGCGCGGCTCGAAAAACTCAAAGAACTCGAAAAAAATCCGGCTTACGTCGCCGACCGCGCCGTCGCCCAAAAACTGCTCGGAACATTTCCCTACGGCAGAGCGATTTCGGGAACGACCGAATCCGTGCAAAAGATAGATTACGCCGATTTGATTTTCGCCAAAGACCGTTTTTTTACCGCCGATAACGCGACCGTCGCCATCACCGGAAACGTCAAACCCGAACTCGCTTTTCGCGCCGTCCGCCGCTATTTCGGCGCGTGGGCGAAATCGGAAAACCGCGTTCCGTCTTCGTTCAAACAGCCCGATGCGCCGCAATCTAAATTGTTTATTCTCGATTCCCCAATTCAAAATAAAAGCGAATTCCGCTTTGCGCTGCGCGGACTTTCGAGAAATGACAAAGACTTTTACGCCGCGCAGATTCTTGAAAAGATTCTGCAAAAACGCTTTCAAGCGCGTGAAGGCAAAAACGCTTTCGTTCGCCACGAATCGCATATTTTACCCGGTTTATTCATCTTCGGAGTTTCGGATTGGAATCTCGGTCAAATCAAAAGAGCGGAGAATGCGATTTCTTTGCCCGGAACCGACGATTATCAAAGTTACTTCTTAAAAGAAGCGATCAAACCGGAGGAATTCGACCGCGCAAAAACCGAATTTTCGGCGCAGCTAAGTCAAACCGACTTAATGAATTTCTGGCTTGACGGTGATACATTTAAACTTTCGCCTTTCAAAACCGAAGTGCAAAACGCGCAGGATGTGGCGATTGCCGACGTGCAGAGAGTTTTGGAAAAACTGCAAAAAGAAGCGGCAGCAATGATTTTGGTTTTCGCCGAAGAAACGCCTAAAACCGCTAATCAGTAAACGACTTGATTCAAATTGATTTTTACAAAATATGCCGAATGAAAGAACTTCCCGCGAACTCGAACACGCTAAAGCCGTCCGCGAAATGTTTTCGGGAATCGCCCGCCGATACGATTTTCTGAATCATTTTCTCTCGGTCAATACCGACAAGCGTTGGCGGCGTTTGGTCAGAAAAAAGCTCGAAGACGTTTTAATTCGCCCGGACGCGCTCGTTTTGGATGTCGCCTGCGGAACCGGCGATTTATCGCTCGAACTTCAAAAAAATGCGAACGCGAAAATTATCGGCACGGATTTTTGCCGTCCGATGCTTTCGATTGCGTTCGACAAAAACGAAAAAAATAATGAGCAGATTCCCTACGTCGAAGCCGACGGAATGAATCTTTCGTTCGCCGACGCGAGTTTCGACGCGGTGACAATCGCGTTCGGTCTACGGAACTTTTCCAACTGGCAGGACGGCTTGAAAGAACTGCACCGCGTTTTGAAAAAGGACGGCAAACTTATCATTCTGGAATTTTCAACGCCAATCGTTCCCGGCTTCAAACAAATTTTCAATCTATATTTTACGCAAATTCTGCCGCGCATCGGCGGCGCAGTCAGCGGCTCGCGCGGTGCTTATGAGTATCTGCCCGATTCGGTTTCGCGTTTTCCCGACCAGAAAAATCTGGCAAAAATGATGGGCGAAACTGGTTTCGATAAAGTAGAATATACAAATTTGACCGGCGGAATCGCCGCAATTCACTCAGGAGTAAAAATATGAGCGTAACTATAAATATATCGGAGAAAACTTATCAAACGCTGAAAGAACAGGCTCAAAAACGCGAACTTGAAAGCGTTGAGCAACTTCTCGACAAACTGACTGAACAATTTGAAACCGAAGCCGCTGCCGCGTGGGAAAAGGAATTAGAGAGGCGGCGTGAGGTCGGTCAAGACATCCGAAATTTTAGAAAAAGAATGAAAGACAAATACGGCGTAATGCCCGACAGCACTCCGCTTATCAGAGAGGACAGAATGCGCGGATGAAAAATTTAGTAGTTGATAGCGGTATTACGGTTAAATGGTTTGTCGAAGAAGATGATTCGGATACTGCTCAGTTGATTTACAATCAATATGAAAACGGCACAATTTCTCTGCTTGCGCCGGGTCTGATTCACGCCGAATTTGGCAATGTGATTTGGAAAAAGCTGATTTTTCAGGGCGTAAGCAAAGAAGAAACCGATTTTGCAATCCAAAATTTTCAAAACATCTCATTTATTCTTACGCCGATTACTCTCTTGTTCGATGACGCATACCGGATTGCCGTTAAATATAAACGCTCGTTTTACGATTCGCTTTATCTGGCATTGAGCGTCAAAGAAAACTGCGAATTCGTCACGGCTGACGAAAAGTTTTATAATTCCGTTCAACGGGACTTTCCGCAAATCATTCTTCTGTCAAACTGGCAATAAATGAAACACAAAATTCTAAATTTCTTTCGTCAAGTTGCTTTGACTTTGCTCGTCATCTGGACGGTCGTATCTCTGGTGACGCTTTTGATCGAACTCGTTCCGGGCGACCCCGCGACGACGATTTTGGGCGAAACCGCTTCGCCGGAGCAAATCGCCAATTTTAATAAAAAACACGGACTCGACCGACCGGCTTTTTTCTTTTCGTATAATTCGGCTGAAGGTTTCGATTGGAACGGCGCGAATAATCGTTATGTTGATTACTGGCTCGGACTTCTGCAGGGCGATTTGGGAACGTCGTTTCGCACCGACCGTCCGGTTCTCGGAATGATTCTGGAGCGTTATCCGTCAACGATTATGCTCGCCGTCGCTTCAATGATTATCGCCGTTTCGATTGCGATTCCGCTCGGCGTTCTGGCGGGAACGAACAAAAGCACAATAATTGACAATTTTTCGTCGTTCATCGCGCTTTTGGGAATTTCGCTGCCGACTTTCGTCATCGGACCTTTTTTAGTTTATCTATTCGCCGTCAAATACCGGATTTTCGCGCCGACCGGCAGCGCGAATCCCGAAGACATAATTTTGCCCGCCGTCACTTTGGGCGCGGCACTTTCAGCGATTTTGACAAGAATGGTGCGCTCGTCGGTGATCGAAGAACTCGGCGAAGATTACGTTCGCACGGCGCGGGCAAAAGGTTTGAGCGAACGCAAAGTCGTTTACAAGCACGTTTTGAAAAACGGCTTGATTCCGGTCGTTACGATTTTAGGTTTGCAATTAGGCGTTTTGCTCGCCGGCGCGATTATCACGGAGAAAATTTTCAACTGGCAAGGCTTGGGATTGTTATTACTTGACGACGGAATCGGTAAACGCGATTACCGTTTGGTGCAAGGCTGTGTTCTGGTAATTTCCGTCACATATATTCTGGCAAATTCGTTGACCGATCTTGTTTACCGTCGGCTCGACCCGCGAATCAGACTTTCTTAATACATTTAACATTTAACATTTATCATTTAACGACAAGACAATTGCATAAAATGATAAATGTTAAATGTTAAATGTTAAATGTTAAATGAACCGACTGACTTACATCGGCATCGCCATCGCGCTGCTTTTTATTATCGTCGCCATTTTCGCGCCGCTGATTGCAACGCACGACGTGACGGCGCAGAATCTGGCGATGCGTTACATCGAACCGTCGGCTGAACATTGGTTCGGAACGGACGCTTTGGGGCGCGACGTTTTTTCGCGCGTTATTTTCGGCGCGAGAATTTCGCTGCAAGTCGGAATTACGGTTGTTACCGTTTCCGTAATAATCGGCACAATTTTGGGTGCGCTAGCCGGATTTTACGGCGGATTCGTTGATAAGTTTTTGTCGGGCTATGTTTTCAACGTCTTTTTGGCTTTTCCCGGTTTGCTTTTGGCGATTGCGCTCGTCGCGTTTTTGGGCGCGGGACTCGGCAAACTGATTTTGGCGTTGTGCATCATCGGTTGGGTCGGTTACGCTCGCGTCATTCGCGGACAGGTTTTGAAGGTTCGGGAATATGATTTCGTGCAGGCGGCGCGGGCTTTGGGCGCGAGTAATATGCGGATTTTGTTTACGCATATTTTGCCGAACGCGGTTCAGCCTCTGATCGTGCAGGCGAGTCTTGGAATGGCGGGCGCGGTTTTGTCCGAAGCGTCGCTGTCGTTTTTGGGCTTGGGAATTCCGCCGCCCGCGCCGAGTTGGGGAACGATGATCGAAGAAGCGCGCGGACTCGATATTTTATACAACGCGCCGCACGTTTTGTTTTTTCCGGGCATTGCGATTGCCCTAACCGTTCTCGCCTTTAACTTTATCGGCGACGGCTTGCGCGAATATCTCGACCCGAAACAGCGCAAACGCTGACAAAAATTGACGTAAGCGGATTTAAGTTTTGAGTCCAAAATGAGCAGGGGAAATTAGATGCGGACAAACGCGAATTCAGCGAATTTTCGCAGATTATTTTTTTAAACTTTCAGAAAGCAATTATAAATACTCCCGAATGAATCCGCGTAAATCGGGCGAATCCGCGTTTATCCGCGTCTAATTTTTCTTCGGTTTTCAATTTTTATGGCAAAAATTTTCCCGCTCGGCGAAAGCGCGTTGACGATTGAGTTTTCCAATGAAATCTCGCCCGAAACAAACGATAAAGTCATCAGTCTGGTAAATTATTTTGAAGCGAATCAATTTCCCGGTTTTATTGAAATCGTTCCGGCTTATTCTTCGCTGACGATTTACTATGACGTTTTAACAGTCAGAAAAAACTTTCTCGAATTTGCAACGGCGTTCG
>JALYQJ010000018.1 GCA_030855875.1 Acidobacteriota bacterium | reverse complement strand
ATAAAGTCATCTTAATCACCGGCGCGTCGAGCGGCATCGGCAAAGAAACGGCGAAATTGTTTCAAGTGAAAGATTGGAAGGTCGCGGCGACGATGCGTGTTCCTGAAAAGGCGGAAGATTTGCAGCGTATCGCCGACGTTGAAACTTTTCGCTTAGACGTAACCGATACGGATTCGATAAAGTCGGCGATTGCCGGCGCGATTGAAAAATTCGGACGCATTGACGCGGTTGTCAATAACGCCGGTTACGGACTCGTCGGCGCGTTTGAAGCGGCGACGCAGGAACAAATCGAAAAACAGTTTCAGACGAATGTTTTCGGCGTGATGAACGTCTGCCGCGAGATTCTGCCGTATTTCAGAGAACAGAAAAAGGGAATTATCGTCAACGTCGCATCGGTCGGCGGGCGCATCACGTTTCCGTTTTACAGTCTTTACCACGCAACAAAATGGGCGGTCGAAGGATTTAGCGAATCTCTGCAATACGAAGTCGAACAATTTAACATCCGCGTCAAAATCATCGAACCGGGACCGATCAAAACCGATTTCTACGACCGCTCGCAGGATGTTACGCGCCGCGAAAATCTGACGACTTACGATTATATGCTCGCCAAAGCGATGCCGAATATGCAAAAAGCGGGCGAAACCGCGCCCGACGGACAAGTCGTCGCCGAAACCATTTACGAAGCCGTCACCGACAATTCAAAAAAAATGCGCTACGGCGTAAACACGAAAGGAATTTTGACGGCGCGAAAACTTTTGCCCGACAGTTTGTTTTTCAAACTCGTAAAGGGCGCGATTTTAAAATGATCTCTCTATTTCACGTCTATTCATTCAATTAGCTTTTTTTCGGCGGCTGGCTCGGACGAATTTCGACTTTGCTCGGCAGAGCGCGTTCGTTCATATTGAGCAAATCAACGACTGTCTGCGCGATGTCTTCCGGTTGTAATTGCCACGATTGATCTTCGGAAGGCGTATCGCCGCCGAAATATGTGTTGACCGAACCGGGACAAATCGCCGTGACTTTGATGTTGTGTTCGCGGACTTCCTGCATTAAGGCTTCGGTGAAACCGTTGAGACCGAATTTTGAAGCGTTATAAGCCGCCATTTTCGGATGCGCGTTTTGTCCGGCGAGCGATGAAATATTGATGATATAACCGCCGCCGCGCTTTTTCATTAGCGGAATCGCGTGATGGCAGGTGTAAAAAACGCCGAAAAGATTGGTTTGCAGAGTTTGCTCAAAATCTTCCGCCGACATTTCTTCGACGGTTTTGCCGATGATTCCGATTCCGGCATTATTTACCAAAACGTCAACGCCGCCGAAAACGCGGACGCATTCGTCGAGCATCATCTGAACCTGCGCTTCCGAGCGAACGTCGCAGATTTCGCCGTCAACCTGCCCAAAAGCGGAAAGTTTTTCGAGGGCGCGTTTTAATTCCGATTTATCACGCGCACAAATAAAAACTTTTGCGCCGTTTTTTAATAAACTTTCCGCGATTGCGTAGCCGATGCCTTTGCTTCCGCCGGTGACGACAGCTATTTTGTCTTTCATAATTTTATCGAATTTTTCTTTTTTCAAACTTGATTCTCGGTGACTTTCGACGCGCCAACTCCTTCCAAACGAGCGTCAAACCGCCGTCTTTGTCCTGACTGATCACGCGAAAAACGAGAGTCAGATCAATTCTTTTGTCGCCTTGCAGTAAATCAAACCGAAAACCTCGGTAGCTGCGAACGACACTGCCTTTGTAAGCGACAACGCGCATTGCGTAAGTCGTATTTTCTTTAGCCGATACAATTGTTCTGTATTCGTATCCGCCGGATTTAATACCATTGGTCATTTGGAGAAATTGTTTTTGCGCTTCTTTATTTAACTCCTGCGGCGCGTAGTCATTCAAAAATTTCAATCCCGCGCTTTCCGTCGTTACGTTTTGGAGCGCGACATCGCCGAGATTAACCAAAATTCCCTGCGACAAAATTCCGTCGCTGATAAAATGATTGCTTTTCAGACGAATATCCGCCTGAATTTCCCGTGTGTGTTCCTGTTCCCGAAACGAATAAAACGAACTTTCGGGAATCGCTTTCAAACAAGTTTCGTCGGCTTTGATAACCAGACTGTTCGTTTCGCATTCCAAATCGGGCAAAAGACGAAAAATTCCCGTTTTCGGCTGGGCGAGAAAAGGCGCGTAGACTTGCAAATCGGCAGCTTTCGGCAAAAGCTGTTTTTTTTGTTCCTTCGTCGCTTTTTTGCGGAGCGGAAAATAACTTCGGCTTCCAAAAATCGAATTTGCAGATTTTTGCCGTTCAATTGGCGGCGATTGGGCGTAAATCTGGCTCACGAGGATCATCAACAAACTGCTAATTGTGAAAACCCGGAACTGCATTTCTTTTCCTCTTATAAAATTATTGAGAAAGTTTTTCTTTTAATAATTCGTTGACCACTTTCGGATTCGCTTTTCCCTCCGAAGCCTTCATTACTTGCCCGACGAAAAAGCCGAAAAGTTTTTCGTTGCCGCCGCGATATGCGTTTACTTGATTTTGATTGTTTTCGATTATTTCGTCAACGATTTTTTCAATCGCGCCGCTGTCGGAAATTTGCTCGAAACCTTTTTCCTTGATGACTTCCGATGCGGTTTTTCTGCTTTGAAACATCTCCGTTAAAACTTCCTTCGCCTGATTATTGTTAATTTTTCCGGCATCTAAAATTTTTACGAGTCCGGCTAAATCGTCCGCCGAAACCGGCGAATCCGAAATTGATTTATCCGAATTATTGAGTTCGCGCGTCAGTTCGCCCAAAACGTAATTTGCCGTCACGCGCGGACTGCTTGACGCTTTCGCCGCCGTTTCGTAATACTGCGCCAAATCTTTGTCGCCGACGAGCTGCGAAGCGTCGTTATAGGAAAGCTCGTATTCGCGCATAAAACGGTCGCGCATCTGGTCGGGCAGTTCGGGCATTTCCGATTTTATTTTTTCGATAAATTCCGCCGAAATCGTCAAAGGCTGCAAATCCGGTTCGGGAAAATAACGATAATCGTGCGCGTCTTCCTTTGAACGCATCACGCGCGTCCGGTTATTTTTTTCGTCCCAAAGCCGTGTTTCCTGACTGACCTGCTCGCCCGCTTCGTGCGCTTCGATCTGACGTTCGATTTCGTATTCGATGGCTTTTTGCATAAATCGAACCGAATTCAAGTTTTTCAGTTCGACCTTGTTTCTGAATTTTTCCTCGCCGATTTTGCGGACGGAAACATTCGCTTCGCAGCGCAGATTTCCTTTTTCCATATCCGCGTCGGACGCGCCGACCCACTGCAAAACTCTTCGGACGTGATTGACGTAATCATACGCCTGCCAGCTCGTGCGAAAATCCGGCGCGGTGACGATTTCGCCCAAAGGCGTTCCGGCGCGATTTAAATCAACGTAAGAAAATTTATCAACTTCCGGCAAACCTTCGTGGACGTTTTTGCCCGCGTCCTCTTCGAGGTGCATCCGCTCGATGCGAATCGTCAGCGGTTTCCATTCGACAGTGCGCCCGGATTCGTCGCGCTCGCTCGTCATAATCGTCAAGCTGCCGTTCGAGGAAAAAGGCTTGTCGTATTGCGAGATTTGATAACCTTTCGGCAAATCGGGATAAAAATAATTTTTTCTGGAGAAAATCGAAGTTTCGTTGACATTCAAACCGAGCGACAATGCCGCCTTCGCGCCGAGTTCGACAACTTTTTCGTTCAAAACCGGCAACGCGCCCGGCAGTCCGAGACAAACCGGACAAGTATTCGCATTCGGTTCGTCACCAAAATTTGCCGCGCACGCGCAGAAAATTTTCGTTTCCGTCGCAAGTTGCGCGTGTATTTCCATTCCGATAATCGCTTCCCAACCGTTTTTCATAAATTTTTGATTTAAATCGAAGCTAAATTTTCCTCAATAAGCGAGTTTAGCGTTTTACCGCTTCGCTTCGCTTCGGCGTAAAGCCTGTGATGAAGTTCGGGCGAAATATGCAAAACGACATCGCCGGAAAAAGGTTTATCCGGTTCTTCACCCCGCGCACGGCAAAATTCCAGATAATCTTCGACCGAATTTTCAAACTCGCTCTTCAGTTCTTCGACTGATCTGCCTTGAAAAGTTATTACGTCACGCGTATTGATAACTTCGCCGTAAAAATTTTCGACTTCCTCGTCGTATCTGACCGTCGCTTCGTAGTTTTTATACTTCATCTTTTTCTTCTATTTCCGCCTCCGTCAAAAATTTTCGTATTGAAGTAATTGCTCCTTTATCGGTTTCTTTGCGCGGATGCGGACGGTGAAAAACTGCTCGCACACCGTTCAGCGCGATTCTGATTCTCGAACCGCGTCCTTCGCTCAATTCCGCTCCTAATGCTTCTAATAATTTTTCAATATCCTGCCACGATATATTCGACCGCACAGGATTTTCAAAGAGAGCTTTTAAAGTTTGACGATGCTTTTTATTCATCAAAAAAATAAAACGCGGATTAATTTCAATATCTTAATCCGCGCCGCCGACAAATTCAAAATGATTGTTTAATCAATCTTCACACCCGCCCGTTTCGCTTCTTCCTGCAAAACTTTCCATTCGGCGTAAAGTCCGGCGCGTTCCTGCTCAAGACGGCGCAATTGTTCCGTTGCGTCGTCCTGCGCGTAATCGTATTTATCGGCGACAAACGGCAAAAAATAACCGAATGATTGGTTGCGGCGATAGTTGTAACGCTGACCGTAGCGACCGCGCAATCTGCCGTTTCCGATGCCGGTGTTGATGCGTATTCCGCCGCCGTAAATCTGTGTGCGCCCGGATTGATTTCGTATCAGCGGTGTTTGGCGGACATTGCCGAATGATGAACGCGGACTCAGCGCACGAACTCTCCCACCGAGAAAAACTCTGCCCGTCGCATCGCCGCCCCAGATGCTGTTCGTTCGTCCGTTGCGCGCGTAACCGAACGGCGCAACGCCGCCGGTGTAATAACTCGTTAGCGGTCGGTTTGCCGGAAACAGCGAAAGAACGTAATTGATTTGGGCTTCGACCGAAACGATTTCGGAACGCAGAGCGTTTGCCCGCCCCGCGAAACCATATTCGTTTTCCAATCTTTGTTCCTTCAGGCGAACTATCGTTTCTTCATTTTCAAGCCGACTTTGTTCGCGCCGTCGCTCCAATTCTTCGGGCGACGGAAAATTTTGTTTCTCATAATTTTCGCGGTATTCGCGTTCGGCTTGCAGGCGTTTCTGCCGAAACTTTTCCAAATCGGCGTTAGTAACGCTTTTAGTTTGCGCTAACGCCGAATTTGCAGAAATGAAACTTAAACACAAGATAAACAGCAATCTTTTTTTCATAAATTTTTCACCTCAATTTTTTATTTATCATAACATTTTTCCGCAGCCGAGGTTAAGGAAGTTTTTGGCTCGACAGGTAATTAAAGACAAAAGAGTTTTTGAAAAATAGCAAATCTTGATTGTTTTTATAAATCAGTAGCGACAAATTTCGCATCTAATTCATCTATTTGATAGAATGCAGATAGCTCGCCGCGAGCATAAAAATATGAAGGTTTTACTGGCAGACGAATTCGGTTTTTGTTTCGGAGTCGAACGCGCCGTCGAGATGGTCGAAGAAGCACTCGAAGCCGGCGATACGGTTCGCACTCTAGGTCCGCTGATTCATAACGAACAGGAAATGCAAAGGCTCGGAACGCACGGCGTTTCCACTATCAGCGAACCCGTTCAAATTCAACGGGGCGAAACCGCCGTTATCCGGGCGCACGGCGTAACACCGCAGGTTCAGCGCGAACTCGAAGTCAAAGCATCGAAAGTAGTTGACGCGACTTGCCCGTTTGTGACGCGCGTTCAGAAACTCGCGGCGCGGGCGGCTGAACAAAACCGTCACGTCGTCGTCGTCGGCAGTCCCGATCACCCGGAAATGATCGGCGTTCACGGTTACGCGCCGGAACACGCTTTTGTCGTCAAAGACGCGGAGGAAATCAAAAATCTGCCGCGCCTTAGAAATCCGCTCGTCGTTTCGCAGACGACTATCAAACTGCAAACTTTTCTTGACGCGGCGGAAGCCGTTAAATTAAAAACCGACGATGAAGTTCAGGTTGTCAATACAATTTGCTCGGCGACGCGCGACCGGCAGGACGCGGCGCGGGCTTTGGCGGGCGAAGTTGATGCTTTTTATGTTATCGGCGGTCGTCATTCGTCGAACAGCCGCAAACTGCTTACCGTTTGCAAAGAACAATGCGAAAAAAGTTTTTTGATTGAAACCGAAGACGAAATAAACGAACAGGATTTAATCGGCGCGAAAACCGTCGGCGTAACGGCGGGTGCTTCGACTCCGAATTGGCTGATTGAAAAAGTCACCAAACATCTCGAAGAAATTGGCGAGAAAAATGAATTGGCTTTAAGCTGAATATTTTAATTTCAATAAAAGTTAAAAAAGGTCGGAAACATTAATGTTTCCGACCTTTTTTTATTACATTTTGTCCGGCGATTAAGGAATTATCAATTCCTGACCGACTTCGACGCTACCCGGACTGCTCATACGGTCACGATTGGCATCGTAAATTCTCATATAACTACGAGTTGTGCCGTAAAACCGCTGGCTGATTTTGCCAAGCGTGTCGCCGCGTCGGACAACATAAGTTCGTCCGCCCGCCGAGCGTTCGGAATTACCGTAATTTCCCGGCGTCCCGCCTCTTTCGGAGAATCTCGGAAGTGAAATCGCCTGATTCAGATAAACGCCGAATTCGGTTCCCGATCTTACTTCCGCTTCTTCGCCTCTAGTGAATCTTTCTCCGGCAAGACCGCCGAGACCGCCTAAAATCGCGCCGATTGCTGCGCCCCTGCCGCCGCCGATTAAGCCGCCCAAGATTGCGCCGCCGCCCGCGCCGCCGCCGATAAAGATTATTTTGTCATTTTTTCGGTCGTCGCCCGACGCGATACTTTCGTTATCGCTTTTTGCGCTACTGGTATTTAAATCGGTCAAAGAGCCGTTGATGGAGCGCGTCGTTCCGTTCGGCAGTCTGACGGAAACAAAACTGACACCGATTTGACCGGCATCGCCGCCTTTTTGCGCTCTCGTTACAGAATCAACGCGCCCGGTTACGGTGCTTCCAACCGGAATTACGACCACGCCGTTATTTGAATAAACCGGCTCGGTTAAAGTCGCCGTAAATCTATCGCTGGTTCTTGCTGACTTTGAATTGATAGTTCCGTTCATTCGCACGCGAAAAGACGTGCCTCTTTCAACCCGATAAACCTGCGCGGCGGAATTGGCGTTCGTTCGATTAACCGTCGGGCGCGTATTCGCTAACGTATCAACCGAGCCGAACATTGAAACAATTCCGAGAATCGCTGTTAAAGCACTAAAATTTAATATTTTCTTCATTTTCACTTCATCCCCCTCTTTAATTAGAAACTAAGCTCAACAACTGCCAGTCTTAGCCGATGTTTGGACGGTTTGCAGGTTTGAACCGTTGTCCGAAAACAATCCAAAACCTTTACCGCGTTAAACGCAATTTAGAATTTATCGCCGGAAAACTAAAAAAGAAATCTTGAAAAAAATCTTGAAAATCAGCTTTATTAATCGTATATTCAAAACAATTAAATTATTGCTTTTCTCTTTTATCAGCTTGCCGCCGGTATATGCGATTTTGGTATGCGGGTTGCTACACGAGAGAATACTAAAAAAAATTCTGACACGAGGTCTTAAAACGATGCAGATTTTCAGTCAAACATTTCTTCTTTTCGCGCTCAATCTTCTCGATGCGGTTTTGACTCTTTATTGGGTTCGCAACGGTTTTGCTACCGAAGGCAACGGTTTGATGGCGCGGCTTTTGGACATCGGCGACTTTCCGTTTCTGGCGGTCAAAATCATCGTCGGAGCGGCGGCGGCGTTCGTGCTTTGGAATTGGGGCAACAAGCGTATTGCGAGATATGGTTTAACGCTGACTTTAGTGATTTATATCGGTTTGATGGGAGTTCATTTGTTCACGGGTCTTTCGGTGTTCGGTCTGGTTTCGGAAACTTTTATTCAGGACGCAAGTTTATGGTCGCAGAATCTTTTTGCGGTGTTTATCTAAATTCTTTCATATTTTCTAATTAAAGAGCGGTTTGTTTTCGATGAAACAAGCCGCTTTTTTTTTCGTAATTAATAACACAACGCAGATTTTCAAGTTCTGCATCATAACGGGTGAAAAAGTAAATTCATAATTAGGAAGTGTAAAAAATTATGGCAAAAAATTCGATATACCAATTATCAGCGCGTCAGATTTTCTTTCTGGCATTCGCTTCGGCATTAATTGCCGTCGGCGCAATGGCTCTTATTTTAAATGTAGGTAGTTTCGGGCAAATCAGAGATACTGCAAATATCGCTCTAGCGGAAGAAGCACCGCGCGGCATCTCCGAGCCGTCCGCAGTCAGCGACGAACAAAACAGCATCGAGGTTTATAAAACGCTTTCGCCGGGCGTGGCGTTTATCACGACCAGCGCGACGGCGCAAAATTATTACGGCGAAGAAACCGAACGCGAAAGCGGCAACGGTTCGGGTTCGGTGATTGACAATCAAGGTCACATCTTGACAAATTATCACGTCGTCGAAGGCGCATCGAAACTGACCGTCAGCTTCGGCGGCGACAAAATTTATCCGGCAAAGTTTGTTGGCGGAGACGTTGATACGGATTTGGCGGTTATCAAAATCGAACCGCCCGCGACGGGTTTAACAATCGTTCCGCTCGGCAATTCCGATCAGCTTTCGGTCGGGCAGAAAGTTCTCGCCATCGGCAACCCGTTCGGCTTGGACAGAACTTTGACGACCGGCGTGATTTCCGGCTTGCAGCGTCCGATTCGCGCCCGCAACGGTCGCCCCATTGACGCAGCGATTCAAACCGACGCTTCGATCAATCCGGGAAATTCCGGCGGACCGCTTTTAGATAAATTCGGTCGGATGATCGGCATTAACTCGCAAATTCTTTCCCGTTCCGGCGGTTCGGTCGGTGTCGGTTTCGCGGTTCCGGTTAATACGGCGAAAAGAATCGTGCCGCAGCTTATTCAATCCGGCTCGGTCGTTCGCCCGAAAATAGGCGCAACTCTGCCGAGCGTAACTGATTTGGCGGAACGCGGTTATCGTTTGCCGGTGCAGCAGGGATTAGTTATTTATCAACTTGTTCCGAACGGTTCGGCGCAGCGCGCGGGGTTACGCGGAATTTCCGCCGACGGCAATCTCGGCGATATAATTCTCGCGGTAGACGGTCAAAAGATGAACGATTTGGACACTCTTTATCGTCTGCTCGACAAAAAACAAATCGGCGATACGGTTCAGGTCGAGATTTATCGAGACGGCAGAACGCAGAGTGTTCCGCTAAAATTGATGTCGTCCCAACAGCAGGGACAAATTCCGACTAGACGCTTGCAGGAATAATTTCTATAAAGCGAAAGTTTGAAGCAGTAAGTTATAATATGACTTACTGCTTTTTTTTATTGATTTATGCAAGAACTCAACGATTTTTACAACGACGGTTTCGGCTGGATTTGCAAACATTGCGAACGCGAACTCGAATCGCAAACGCCGACAGACGAAAAACATTCGCGCCTGATGAGCGAAGGCGAAGCCGAAAGCAAACAGCCGCGCTTTTCCAATCTCGCGCTGGCAAAATGGGCGGACGCGGCGCAACGAACACTTGTCTGCCCGCGTTGCGGAATTACGGAATTAGCTGATAAATTCTAATTAATGCTTGAAAAAGAACTTGAAACCGCCGTCGCACTCGCACGCGAAGCAGGCGTGAGAATTTTAGAATTTTACGCTCTCGAAATCATCGCCGAAGAAAAGCTCGGCGCGGATAATTTCACCGAACCCGTGACGATTGCCGATAAAACCGCCAGCCGAATTATCGTCGAAGGTCTGGAAAAAGCGTTTCCCGACGACGCGATTTTGTCCGAAGAAGAATCGGACGATGCGGGAAATCGTCTTTCGGGAAAAAGAGTCTGGATAATTGACCCGATTGACGGAACTTGGGGATTTATCAAAAAAGACGGCGATTTCGGTGTGCAAATCGGCTTGACGCAAAACGGCGAAGTCGTTTTAGGCGTGGTCTATCTGCCGGCACACGATATTTTATATTACGCATCGAAAGAAAAAGGCGCGTTTTGCGTAAAAAACGGTGAAACGGCGCAGCCGCTGCGAGTTTCCGATAAAACGAATTTTACTGAAATGAATCTCGCTTCGAGCCGCAATCATCGCAGCCCGCGAATGCACCGGATTATCGAAGATTTCGGCATTCGGCGGGAGATTCAGCGTGGCTCGGTCGGTTTGAAAGTCGGCTTGATTGCCGAACAAATTTGCGATTTGTATATTCATCTTTCACCGCGCACGAAGTTTTGGGACACTTGCGCTC
>JALYQJ010000015.1 GCA_030855875.1 Acidobacteriota bacterium | reverse complement strand
CTTCCGCCTGTGCATACATCAATCCGAAAACCGCGCTCGCGTCGTCGCGCCCGTAAATGTGCGGCACGCCGAAAGCGTCCCGGTAAATCGTTACCGAGCGAGCGAGCTTGTTTGATGTTTGAGCGGCTGATGTTTGAGCATTGAACAGGATTAGAAAACTGAATGTAAATACAAACGCAGTTTTCATCGAAGTTTTTATTCTCAAAAAGAAAATCATTTATTTTCCTCAATCATAAGTTTATGTCGTCTCAACGGGTAAGCCGGTAAATCAGTAGTGCCGTCCGTTTAATCTGTCTGGGTAAAGTATCCAAATCGACATACTCGCCCGGAGCGTGCGCGTTGCGTCCCGTCGCGCCCAACCCGTCGAGACTCGGAAGCAGGTTTGCGATACACGAAATGTCACCCGCGCCTCTCTCCCCGGGATCCTACGCTTCGATTTTTCCAAAGCCGAGATCCTGACTGACCGCATCCAGTTCTTTCAGAATCGCGTAGTTGCCATCGGTCGGAGGCATCGACGGAATACCGTCGGAAAATGTAATTTTTGCTGATGTGCCGGGCAAACTTTTAGCGACGATTTCTCGCATTTTGGCGCGCGCCGATTCTTTCTGCTGCTCGCTGATAAAACGCAAATCGCCGCGCACGACAACTTTTGCCGGAACGACATTCGATTTTCCCTTCGCCGTAACTCCATCGCCTGAAGTGCTGATTTCCGTGCCGCCTGCTATCATTGCCGGATTGAAAGTCAGGTATTTTTCCTCGTGCAGCGTCTCGTAAAATTGATTGAGAATACGTGCGGCTTCAAAGATTGCGCCGCTGCCCATATCCTTCTTGAAAATCTGCCCGGAATGACCGGTTTTGGCAGTAACTTCGAGCGTCCAGCCGCTGCTGCCGCGACGCGCGACGGTTGCGATGTTGCTGCCTCCGTTTTCAAAGCTCAGTGCCAGATCGCTGCGCTTTGTCGCTGCAATCATATCACCCCGGCTGATTTCTCTCGGGTTTCCGCCGCTTTCTTCATCGCCCGTGAGCATAACGATAATGTTTGCGTCTTTGAGAGCGCCGACGGCGTGCAGAGCTTTCAGAGCATAAGTCAGCACGACATTTCCGCCTTTCATATCCGCTGAACCGGTGCCGTAAGCCTTGGTTCCTTCGCGCCTGAATTTCTCGCCTCTCAAAACCGTATCTATGTGTCCAAGTATCAGCACGCGCTTACCTTTTGTTCCTTTCTTCTCGGCTAAAAAATGTCCGGCGCGTTTCATTTCGGCGGGCATCTCCAGCCACTTGGCGGTAAAGCCAAGCGGCTCAAATTCATTTTTAAAAACTTCGCCGATCCGCCTGACACCCGCCAGATTTTCGGTCGGGCTTTCGATATTAACTGTTTTTTCAATCAAAGCGATGGCATCTTCGGCGTGAGCGTCAATATAATTGACGATTTTTTGCTCTTCGGCGGAGATTTTTTGCGCGTAACCAGACGCCCACAGTAAACTGATAAAAACCAAGGCGGCAACGCTTTTACAGACAAATTTTTTCATAGTTTTTATAAAATAACATATAGGATTATGACGAAAAATATGCTTACCTACCGCAGTCAATGCAATGTAAATCATCCTCAAAATTGGTTTTCTTTCGAGTTTTGATTTTAATATTTTAATTTTTGCTTAAAAGAAGAAATCTGCTACCACGCAATACCGTAATCTTCACCGTAATTGCTTGAGCCGCCCCAAAAAGTGTTATGCACGCGGTCAAAAAAGATGGCGTTGATTGGTCCTGATGTTCTCTCCTCGAAAGACAGGTCATAGCCCATTTTTTTCAGCTCATTGCGCGTCCATGGCGGCATCGAATCTGCCAGCAGAATTCTTCCTGGACGTGATTCGTGCGCTCCGAAAGAGCTTCGCATTTGAAAGCTGTTGATGTTTGGGGCTTCGGTCGCTTCCTGAACATTCATCCCGAATTCGACGACATTCAGAAAAAACTGCAAAAGGTTTTGGTCCTGGCTGTCGCCGCCCTGAACCGCAAACGAAAGAAACGGTTGTCCGTCTTTTAACGCTAAAGTCGGCGTCAACGTCACGCGTGGGCGTTTACCCGGCTCGATGACGTTAAAGGGATTTTCGCTCGCGTCAAGCACAAAACTCTGCGCTCGCTGACTCAGACCGATTCCAGTTTTTCCCGCGATAACTGCGGGAATCCAGCCGCCGCTCGGTGTAATCGAAACGACCCAGCCTTCGGCGTCCGCCGTTTCGACCGACGTTGTGCCGGAGTAGAACGACTTCTGAAAGTTCTCCTGCGAAGAGCGCGAGACGGCATCCTGATTAAATCCCGAACCGCGACCTGCCGGCGATGATTGCCACTTTTCCAGAAGATTACGATAGGGATTAATTTGATTTTGAAACGGATACGGGTCGCCTGGTTTGATTGCCGGGTCGTTGCGTTCCATGTTGATTAACTTGCTTCGTTCTTTGGCGTAAGTTTTGGACAAAAGTCCTTCGATTGGTTCGACGGGCGCAAAATATGGGTCGCCGTAGTAAAAATCGCGGTCGGCAAAAGCTAAACTCATCGCTTGATAAATCGTGTTGACATATCTCGCGCTGTTATAGCCCATACTTTTCAAATCAAAATTTTCCAGAATGTTTAGAGCCTGCAACATTGCCGGACCTTGCGTCCAATGAGTCAATTTATAAACTTCAACACCTTTGTAAGTAGTTTTAACCGGTTCTTCAATGCGAACTTTCCAATTTGCCAAATCTTTGACCGTGATTAGACCGCCTTCTTCCTGCGTGCCTCTCGCAATTTCACGCGCAATATCGCCCTTGTAAAAGCGGTCATAAGCGGCATAAATCGCCTCTTTTCGATTCTTTCCCTGCGCCAGAGATTGCTGTTCTGTTTCTACTAATTTTCTTAAAGTGGCGGCTAAATCGGGTTGACGGAAAATTTCACCCGCCGTCGGTGCTTCGCGCGTTTGTCCCAAATGCGGAAGCATTATTATGCGTGAATTATGCCACTCTTTCAAACGTTTTTTCTCGCGTTCGATAGCGTTTGCCGCCTGTGCTTCAATCGGATAACCGTCAGCCATCTCGATTGCCGGTTCTAAAACGTCTTTCAGACTGAGCTTTCCGTATTCGGCGAGCATTACCAGAAGACCACCAGGCGTTCCCGGCGTGACCGCGGCGAGCGCGCCGTGTTCGGGCGCGTAATTCATTCGCTTCTTTTTATAAAATTCGGCAGTCGCGCCGGTCGGCGCAACACCAAGGGCATTGATGCCGATAACCTTGCCTGTTTTCGGGTTGAAGATAAGCGCCTGCGTTTCGCCGCCCCAACTTAAAGTGTCCCACATCGTCGAGGTCGCCGCGAGCATCGCACAGGCGGCATCGACGGCGTTTCCGCCTTTTTGAAAAGTCATCGCTCCGGCAGTGGCAGCGAGCGATTTGCCGGTAATGGCGACCCAATGCCGACCGTGAAGCACCGGCTTTACGGTGCGTTGGGCATAAAAACTGTTTGGAGCAAATATGATGCCCAGCAATAATATAAAAGCTAATAAGCTACGGCGGCTGACAGATATTTTGACGGCAGGTAAATCAGAAAGTTTATTGTTCATTTTCATATAAAAAGGTTGCATCAAGTTGAGAAATTGAGATTAAAATGACGGCAGACTCAAGTTAAGTCTGCCGCCGTTAAGCGGTTAAAACGCGACGCAAAAGCCGAGCTGTAAAGTGTAGGTGCGATAGACATTTTTCTATATGTTATCTAGTTGGCGAATTAACAATATAAATTCATCGACATCTTTTTCTTCGGTATCGAAGGCGCACATCCATCTGACTTCGTTTGTCTTTTCATTCCAAATATGAAAAAAGGTTTGGTCTTGTAATAATTCATTCCATTCAGCAGGAACAATCGCAAATACTGAATTGGCTTGAACCGACCTTGTTATTGTTATTTTTTGAATGTCTTTCACTCCCTCAAATAATCTCTTAGCCATTTCATTAGCATGGAGTGCTGATTTAACCCAGATTTCATCCCGCAATAATCTATGAAATTGAGCCGCTATAAAACGCATTTTCGACGGTAGCTGCATGCTTTGCTTTTGCCGGTAGCGTAAATTTTGCGAATATTTATTTCCGAAAAAGACCACCGCTTCCCCAAAAAGCAAACCGATTTTTGTTCCGCCGACCGATAGAATGTCAACGCCGACGTCTCGAGTCATTTCTTTAAGAGAACATTTCAGGCTGACTGCCGCGTTGAA
>JALYQJ010000436.1 GCA_030855875.1 Acidobacteriota bacterium | reverse complement strand
TTGATTAAAAATTCGCGGCGCAAAACGCGGTCACGCGTAAAGGTATTGCCGGTAAATTCGAGCCGCCGCAGACGAAATTGTTTGCCTTCTTCAATCGTAATCGTCAAATCAACTATTCCTTCGTTCGGATTCGCCGGATTTTCCTTAAATACCGGTTCGAACTCGGCGTTGTAAAGCACGAATCCCTGCGATCCGTAGGCTTTTTTCAAATCTTCGTTAACCGCATCCTGAAGACGTTTTCCGTTGGCAATCTCGCCTTTCTGTAAACCGAGACCGGCTAAAATCTGCGCTTCAGAAAAAATTGAATTGCCCTCGACTTTGAGTTCGCCGACGCGAAATACTTTGCCTTCAGTTACGGGAACGATAATTTTGAGCGTGTCGTCTTTCGATGAAATAAGCGGCAGCGGAAGCTGCCCCAAAATAGGAATTCCGGTGCGCTTGTAGCCGAGTCCGACGACTTCCGGCTCGCCGATTCGGGCTTGAAAATAACCTTTCGAGAACATATACGACCGGACATTTTTTTGCAGATCGTATTGCAGTTTGCGTAAATCGAGAATGTCGGTTCCCTTAAAGCGCGAAATCAAGCCGGTTTCTTTTACTAATTGCAGAGCATTGCGAAGTTCACCGTCGCTGAAAACCTCATTGCCTTCAAACTCGATGTCAACGATTCGTGAACGGTTTCCCTGATCAACATTGAAGGTCAAAGCAATCGAAGTCGCGGAAACTTCTTCTTCTTTAACTTCGATTTTGGCGTTCGGAAAACCTTTCGTGGCAAGCAGTTCGCGCAAAATGCGCGTCGCGTTTCTGGCTTTGACCGGATCGTAAATCGTTTCCTTCGAGATGCCGACGCGCTGTTCGCGGAATGCTTTCAAAATGTCGGATTCCGGGACGGCTTCGATACCTTCAAACGTCAAATCGCGGATAATCGGCAGTTCGCGCACTTCAAAAATGACGTTAACGCCGCCGCGCACACCGTCTTCGGTTAAAACGCGGGTCGCGGTTTTATCGAAAAAGTTGAGCGATAAAAGCTCTTTTAAATCACGTTCGAGAAGTGCCGGATCGTAAGTATCGCCCGGGCGGGTTTTGATATAAAAAAGCAAATCGTCGTCACGCAGACGGCGATTGCCCTGAATATCAACCGTTTCGACGAGCTGCTGACTGGTTGCAGCCGTTTCTGCCGGATTAGTATCGTTCGCATTTACAGTCGCTTTAGAAGAAATTGGAAATGTTAAAACCGCCAAATAAACTAAAACAACGCCTAACGCGCGAAAATTATGCATAAAACCGATTTTCCTTATAATTGCATTCAGGCTTATTGAAAAGCCTCTGGCGGACGATCGTTCGCCCTTTTAATTCAAAACTGAAATGATAACTTTTAAAATTTATTCAAACAAAAGCGGAACTTTGTTTGTATTGGAAATATACGCGGGGTTTGATTCTCTCAAACATTGTCAGGTTGCCTTCACGCGCCTATTCAACAAACTTACGAATTATACAGGCAAAAACCGAAAAAAGAAAAAGCGTAAAAGTCCGAAAAGGATTTTTACGCCGATTTTTAATGATATTTAGAACGACTTAAAAGAGTCGAAAGTTTTTAACGCAAAGGCGCAAAGGCGCAAAGACGCGAAGAATTTTTTAATTCAACCCGGAAGAAAACACTCTAACAAACGGTAAAACCAAAAGAAATATATTTACTTTGCGGCACTGCGCCTCTGCGTCTTTGCGTTAAATGGATTTTTCAAGAAACTCTTTTTCCAACTCTTCGAGCCGGATGGCGCGAAACGCCAGTTTGTCGTTTTCGCAAAACACTTCGATGATTGATCCTTCCGAGATTTCGCCTTGAATCAAGGCTTCGGATAATTCGTCTTCGACGTATTTCTGCAAAGCGCGTTTCAGCGGACGTGCGCCGTAACTGCGGTCGCCGCAGGTTTTTTCGATCAGCCAGTTTTGCGCTTCAACGGTTAAGCGAAGCTGCAAAGTTCGTTTTTCCAAAATCTCGTTTAATTTGCCGATTTGCAGATCAACGATCTGGCGCAGGTCGGCTTCGGCGAGTTCGTCGAAGATGATAATTTCGTCAAGACGATTGATAAATTCGGGCGCGAACGTCTTTTTGACTTCGCTCATTACCTGATCTTCCATTTTTTCGCGCGAAGAATCGGCACCGGTCTGAAAGCCCAAGGTCGCGCGTTTTTGGATAAATCGTGCGCCGAGATTCGATGTCATTATAAAAATCGCGTTTTTGCAGTCAACCGTATTTCCCTGCGCGTCGGTCAAAACGCCGTCCTCAAAAACCTGCAAAAGAACATTAAATAAATCGGGATGCGCTTTTTCGACTTCATCGAAAAGCACGACCGAATACGGCGAGCGACGCAATTTTTCTGTTAATTGCCCGCCTTCGTCGTGTCCGACATATCCGGGCGGCGAACCGATAAATTTTGCCACCGTGTGTTTTTCCATAAATTCCGACATATCGAAGCGCACGAGCGAACGCTCCGAACCGAACAGAAATTCTGCAAGGCTGCGGGCGACTTCGGTTTTGCCGACTCCGGTCGGACCTAAAAAAAGAAACGAGCCGACCGGCTTGTTCGGATTTTTCAGTCCGGCGCGTGAACGGCGAATCGCCCGCGCGAGAGCCGAAATCGCCGGACGCTGCGAAATTATGCGTTTGTGCAGTTCCGCTTCGATTTGCAGAAGTTTTTTTCCTTCTTCCTGTTTGACGCGCTGCACCGGAATTCCCGTCCATCGGGCGATCACTTCTTCAACGTCGTCTTTTGTCACCTCGACGGCGAAAAACGAATCTTCCATCGTTTCGAGTTCAAACGAAATCAATTGTTCTTCGTTCGCCGTCGCGCGTTTCCAACTTTCGACCGTTTCCTTCCAGGATAAATCCGAAGTATTTTCCTGTTGATAGCGCAATTTCGCCCGCGCTCCGGCTTCGTCTAAAACGTCAATCGCTTTGTCGGGCAAAAAGCGGTCGGGAATATAGCGATTCGTTTGATAAACGGCGGCTTCGAGAGCTTCGTGCGAATATCGAATCTGGTGAAACGCTTCGTATCGGTCGGCGATGCCTTCGATGATTTTCAGCGCGTCCTCTTCGCTCGGCGGCAAAACTTTGACCGATTGAAAGCGGCGTTCGAGTGCGCGGTCTTTTTCGATGGATTTGCGGAATTCCGCCGGAGTCGTTGCGCCGATACATTGAATTTCGCCGCGTGAAAGCGCAGGTTTCAGGATATTCGCCGCGTCCAGAGTTCCTTCGGCTGAACCCGCGCCGACGAGCGTGTGAAGCTCGTCAATGAAAACGATATATTCGCTGTTTTCACGAAGTTCGCTCATAATTTTTTTCAGGCGTTCTTCAAATTGTCCGCGATATTTCGTTCCCGCCACGATCAGCGATAAATCGAGCGATAAAATGCGTTTGTTTTCGAGAAATGAAGGAACGTTTCTGTCCGCGATGCGCTGCGCCAGACCTTCGATAATCGCCGTTTTGCCGACTCCGGCTTCACCGATCAAAACCGGATTGTTTTTCGTCCGTCGGCAGAGAATTTCAATTAACCTTTCGATTTCGATTTCGCGCCCGATCAGCGGATCGAGTTTTCCTTCGGCGACTTCCGCCGTCAAATCGCGCGTAAATTCCTGCAAATGCGGAGTTTTTGAATTTTCCTTCGTAACCGAGAAAAAATTCGGAACGCCGCTTTGACGGGCGACTTCATCGCGCACGTCCTGAATCCGCAAACCGTAACCGAACAGAATTTCCGCCGCAATCGAACGCTCTTCGCGCACCATTCCGATCAGAATATGTTCCGGTCCGACGTGACGGCTTTTTAGTATGCGGCTTTCTTCGTTGGCGAAAACAAGAATCTTTTTCGTTTCCGACGACAGATGCAGTTCAGCCGATTGCGGAATCCGGTCGCGCCAGACGATTTGTTCTTCGACATCACGCCGCAGCGCGTCAACCGTCAAAGAATGACGAAAAGGAAAATAACGCGCCGAAAGGGTTTTATCCTCGCGCATTAAACCGAGCAGGATATGTTCCGGGGAGATAACCGGCGAACCGTATTGCAGAGCTTCGTAACGGGCGAAAAAAATTACCCGCCGCGCTCTTTCCGTGTAGCGTTCAAACATAGATTTATTGCTTCGATACTCTCGTTAAAAATTCTTTGTAAAAAAACCGTGTAACGACAGTCTGAACCGATGCGGCTGATTTATCAAGATAAAAAGATTACGAACTTGTCTGAATACAGTCTTAAACAGGGCGAAAATCCAAAAGAAATTTGTCAAACGAAGAATTTTTGAAATATTTTCAAAACTTTTGCTACCTGTTTATCTTTTGATTTTCGGATTGTTTCGCCGGAATTTCGACGATCAACGCTTCGCCTTTTTTTGTCAAGCCGCGCAGTTTGTCGGCTTCCGGCGTGAGTTCGACTTCGGCTGAAAGAACGCGCGAAACCCGTTTCGGCAAAAGCATCGGCGCGATTCCGGCGATTGAATTCGCCAATCCGATAATATCGCCGCCGCCCGACCAATTTTCGCGCACGACCTTCTCATCCGTCCTATTAATCAGCCGCAAAAGCGTCAGCGCGACCAGATAAACGTCATCAACCTGTCCGATAAACGGAAAAACGTCGGGAATAAAATCAAGCGGCACGATGACGTAGACAATCGCCGCCGCAAACAGAGCCTTTTCTGCCAGAGGAACGCGCCCGTCGCTCAGAAGTTTGCCCAAAAGTTTGAGCATATTCGGCAGAAACATCAAAAATCCGCTCATTCTGCCTTTTAATTCGCTTTTTTCCTTGCGCGTCACTTTGCCCGGTTTTGCCGTTTCAATTTCGCTCATTTTTTATTTTTCCCTTTTCCCTGAATTAAAATTTTCATTTAGTCTAAGTAATACCGCCGCTTTGAGCAAGTCTTTGTCATTTATCATTTATCATTTATCAAATCTTTGAAGATTTTTCATTCAGCGGTAAATGCCGAACGATTTACAGATAAAACATCGGAAGGCAAATGATAATTGTCAGCCGAGGATAAATGTTGAATGATAAATGATAAATGAAAATATGGTTCTTGAGAAAATTCGCGCCCGCGCTGCTTCCGATTTACAGCACATCGTTTTGCCCGAAGGCGAAGACATTCGCACGATTCGCGCCGCCGAAATGTGTGTCCGCGATAAAATCGCCAGGATCACGATCATCGGCGACGAGCAAAAAATCCGCGATTCGGCGCAGACGGCAAACATCAATCTGAACGGCGTAGAAATTCTCGACCACCGCAAATCAAACGACTTCGGTAAAATCGCCACGTTTTATCACGAACTTCGCCGCGCCAAAGGCGTGACGCTCGAAGAAGCCGAAGAAACCGTCAAAGACCCGCTTTATTACGGAAATTTGCTCGTCAAACTCGGAAAAGCCGACGGCTCGGTCGCCGGGGCGACGAACACGACGGCGCACACGGTTGCCGCCGCACTGCGCTGTATCGGCGTTCGGACGGGATTCAAAATCGTTTCGTCATTTTTTTTAATGGTCGTTCCCGACACAAAATTCGGTGCAAACGGCGCGATGATTTACGCTGATTGCGGCGTTGTGATTGACCCGGACGCAGCGGAACTCGCCGAAATCGCCATCGCTTCCGCCGATTCGTGCCGCGCACTTCTTCAAGTCGAACCGCGCGTGGCGATGCTTTCGTTTTCTACCAAAGGCAGCGCGAAACATCAATTGATTGAAAAAGTCATCGAAGCGACGAAAACTGTCCGCGCTCGTTTCCCCGACCTCGAAATTGACGGCGAACTACAAGCCGATGCCGCGCTCGTTCCATCCGTCGCCGCCTCGAAAGCCAGCGGTTCAAGCGTCGCCGGACAAGCAAACGTGCTAATTTTCCCCGACCTAAACGCCGGAAACATCGCCTACAAATTAACCGAAAGATTAACCGGCGGCACGGCAATCGGTCCGATTCTGCAAGGCTTGGATAAACCGGCAAACGACCTTTCGCGCGGCTGCAAAGCCGAAGACATCGTTGACGCGGCGGCGATTACGGCGGTTCAATCGCAGGCGAGAAAGATTTGATTTTTGTTTATTTTTTAATGATTCTTAAAATATTGAGTGAGTTTAAGATTTATTTCAGCCGTGCCATTCTTCAGCCAGCAGACTATAAACCGCCTGATCTATGAATTTGTCTTTGAGCCATTCCGACTGTCGCAAAATGCTCTCCAGCGTAAAACCCAGTCTTTCGGCGACCGCGCGGCTTTTCGGATTTTCCGTGTCGCAGATTATTACTATCCGATTTAATTTTAATTCATCGAAGGCGTGAGCAATCATCACCCGACAAACTTTTGTGATGAGACCTTTGCCTTCAAAAGCCGCGCCGAGCCAGTAACCGAATTCGGTGCTGCGGTTTTTCCAATCAATTTCGTGATAGCGAACTACGCCCGCGAATTCTCCCCGATGCCAGATACCGACTCCCAAGCCTTTATTTTCTGCGTAAAGAGCGAGGTCGCGTTTTATCGCTTCACGCGCTTCATCGAGCGAAGGAAATTGCGGTATTTCAAGATGCCGTTCCCGGTTTTGCTCAACCAGCGAGAACAAAGTTTCGGCGTGACGCGCTTCAAGCATCCGAAATTCGGAATGTTCGTCCAATTTGTATCGAAACATATAAATTTAGGCTGAATTCTCAAACTTACCGCGTCAATCTGTAAATCAGCAGAGCCGCACGTTTAATCTGTTTCGGCAAAACCGTTAAATCAGTCGCTTCGCCGCGAGCGTGGGCGTTTTTGCTGGTTCCGCCCAAACCGTCTAAACCGGGAATCAAGTCGGCGATGTAGGAAATGTCGCCCGCGCCGCGTTCGCCCGGATCAATCGCTTCGATTTTTTCAAATCCCAGATCACGGCTCACCGCGTCGAGCTGCCGCAAAATCGCGTAGTTTCCTTCGGTCGGCGGCATTGAAGGAATTCCGTCGGAAAACGTAATTTTCGCCGACGCGCCGGGCAAACTTTTGGCGACGATTTCGCGCATTTTAGCGCGTGCCGATTCTTTTTGCTGTTCGCTGATAAAGCGTAAATCGCCGCGCACGATCACTCTCGCCGGAACGACGTTCGATTTTCCCGTCGCCATTACGCCGCCCGGTTTGATTTCGAGTTCGGTTCCCCCGGCAATCATCGCCGGATTAAAAGTCAGATATTTTTCGCCGCGCAGCGTTTCGTAAAATTGATTGATGATGCGCGAGGCTTCAAAAATCGCGCCGCTGCCCATACTTTCTTTGAAAATCTGCGACGAATGTCCCGTTTTCGCCGTTACTTCGAGCTGCCAACCGCTGCTGCCGCGCCGCGCGACGGTGGCGATGCTGCCGCCGCCGTTTTCAAAACTGAGAGCCAAATCACTTCGTTTCGCCGCGCCAATCATATCGCCGCGACTGATTTCAACCGGATCGCCCGAATTTTCTTCGTCGCCCGTCAGCAAAACTATGATATTCGCATTTTTGAGTGCGCCGGTGGCGTGAAGAGCCTTTAAAGCATAAAACAAAATCACATTGCCGGACTTCATATCGGCGATTCCCGTGCCGTATCCGATACCGCCTTCGCGCCGGAATTTCTCGCCTGCCAAAACCGTGTCCAGATGTCCGAGCAGCAATATACGCTTGCCTTTCGTTCCCTTTTTCTCTGCCAGTAAATGTCCGGCGCGTTTCATTTCCACAGGCATTTCGATCCATTTAGCATCAAAACCTAAAGCGTCGAATTCCTGCTTAAATATCGTCCCGACTTGTTTCACGCCCGCCAGATTTTCAGTCGGGCTTTCGACGTTAACGCTTTTTTCGAGCAGCGAGACGGCGTTGTCGGCGTTCGCGTCAATATAACTGATAATTTTCTGCTCTTCGGCGGAAAGTTTCTGGGCGAATCCGGGAGCGGCAAGCAAAATAAGGAAAATTGATGCGAAAACGATTTTAACGACGATTGTATTTTTCATTAGGTATAAATACTGTGTTAATCGTAAATTTTCAACCTGCGATAACAATACGATCTTTTCCGCGCTCAAATTTCTCCGACTTTTTCATTCGCGCATTCGTAAAATATCAAATTACAAAACTCTTACAATTACACCGAAGAAAACCTGTTACGATTAACATCTAACGCACGGAAGAGGCGTTTGGAGTTTTAATTTTTATAATCATAAAGGGGTTTTTCGCAATGCAAAACGTAGTCGAATTACAACAGGTCAAATCAAATCAAATTCAATGGGTCACGATGAGCGTGGTTGCCGCTTTTCACGTTATGGCAATCGGCGCGTTATTCACATTTAGCTGGGCGAATTTAGCCGCCGCCGCGATTACGTGGTGGATTGCCGGAAGCTGGGGAATCGGAATGGGTTATCACCGCCTTTTGACGCATCGAGGTTTTAAAACATCGAAATTTATCGAATATTTTTTAACTTTCTGCGGAACGCTGGGTTTGCAGTCGGGCGCGATCAATTGGGTGACGACGCACCGCATTCATCACGGATTTACCGAAACCGACAAAGACCCGCACAGCCCGCGCAACGGAACTTACTGGGCGCATATGGGCTGGATTTTTCGCGGCACGGCGCAAAATCAAACCGAAGCGACGCAGCAGCGTTATGCGCCGGATTTGGTAAAAGATAAAGTTCACGTCTTTTTGTCGAATTATTACTGGGTCACGCCGATTATCGCGGCGTTGATTATGCTTGCCGTCGGCACTTCTCTGACCGGCACGTTTTTCGGCGGATTTTCGATGGTTCTGTGGGGAATTTTTCTGCGTCAGGTGATCGGGTGGCATTCGACGTGGCTGGTTAATTCGGCGACGCATTTGTGGGGATCGCGCCGGTTTGAAACGCGCGACGATTCACGCAATAACGGTTTAATTGCCGCGCTCACGTTCGGCGAAGGCTGGCACAACAATCATCACGCGCATCCGCGCTCGGCGAAACACGGCTTGACGTGGTATGAATTCGACGTTAATTGGCTGCAAATCAAGCTGATGGAAAAAATCGGTCTGGCGAAAGAGGTTTACGGTTACGAGTTTGAAGATGAAAACGCCGAAGAAGAACCGATGCGAAAAGCCGCTTAAAATTAACGGTAAATGATAAATGGTGAATGGTGAATGGTAGATGAAAAGATTGATTCTTTCATTTACCATTCACCATTCACCATTTATCATTAAGATTTAACATTAAGAAATGCGTCGGCGAAAAGCTAAAATATTTTTTCTCGTTCTCGGCATCTGTTTGATTGTTCTGGCGATTGCGCTCAACGTCGGCTGGATTTTGCTGAATTTGCGCGAAGTCGCGCTGCTCGTTTTCGGAATTATATTTTTCGCTTTGATTATTACCGGCTTAACACTCAATACGATTTACTTAGTGCGCGAAATTCGCCGCAACGAACAGCACGACGCATTCTTAAACGCCGTCACGCACGAACTCAAAACTCCGATTGCTTCGATCAAACTTTATCTCGAAACATTAAAAACGCGCGACGTGACGGAAGCAAAACGACGCGAGTTTTACGACGTGATGATTGACGACAGCAACCGGCTTTTAAATACGGTCGAGCAGGTTTTGCAGGCGAGCCGCACACGCGAGAAAAGTCGTCTTCTCAACACTTCGCGCATTGAATTCGGCAAACTAATGAATGAATGTATCAGAATCGTTAAAACGCGCTATAAATTGAGTGATGAAACGATAAAATTTACCGAACCGGCAGAACAATTGGTAATTTTTGGCGATGCGGCGGAACTGCAAACCGCTTTTACAAATCTGCTCGATAACGCCGTAAAATATTCGACCGATGAACCGAAAATCACAGTCAAAATCAGAAACTCGAACGAAAAGATGGTTGAAATCTTTTTCAAAGACAACGGAGTCGGACTTGAGCGAACCGAAGTAAAACGCATTTTCAAGCGTTTTTACCGCGTTCCAGGACTTTCGACGCAGGAAAAAAAGGGAACCGGTTTGGGACTTCCGATTGTCAAATCAATCATTCAAAAACATAAAGGTCGCATTCGCGCAGAGAGCAAAGGTGCGGGAAAAGGCAGCGTTTTCATCGTCCAA
>JALYQJ010000138.1 GCA_030855875.1 Acidobacteriota bacterium | reverse complement strand
GTCCGGCAAATTACCCGCTCGGCAGAAATCCATTTGAGCGCGGTATTCCGCGAGCCAATTCGGTAACTGCCGCACCGGGTTCGAGCTTTATCGCTCCGACGGGCGGAAATTTGATCTACAACGATCCGAATCGAAAAGACGCTTACGTTCATCAGTTTAATTTTACTACGCAGTATGAGTTTGCGAAAAACTGGCTGGCGGAAGCCGCTTATGTCGGTTCGCGTTCGCGTAATTTGTTGAATGTTCGCAATATCGGATCATCACAGAACAACGGCGGTCCGGGATCGCGGCAGGTTTTGAATGTTGATACGGTCGTTGCTACCGAATTCACCGGAAAGTCGCAGTATGACGCGCTTCAAACGAAAGTCGAAAAACGTTTTTCCGACGGACTGTCAATTCTAAGCGCATATACTTTTGCCAAAGCGATTGATAACACGCCGGGCGGTTTCTGTATCGGCGGAACAGGTCCGGCAACGTGTGGTCCCGACAATCCGCTGAGACCGGAACTCGAACGCGGTCTTTCCGATTTGGACGTGCGGCATCGCTTTACGTTCGCCAGCGTCTATGATTTACCGATTGGGCGTGATCGTCAGTTTTTGAAGGGGCTTCCGAAAGTTTTAGATTTCTTTATCGGTGGTTTCCAGCTCAACAATATCGTGACGCTCCAAAGCGGACCGGTCTTTAGTGTGACGGCGGGCGGCGGACGTGCCAACATTATCGGCGATCCGACACCGACGGCTCAACAATTAGCGCAGGGACGACGGCTTAATCGCGCCGCATTCCAGCAATCTTCAACCAGAGTTTTTCCGGGTGTCGGAAATTCGGCGGTTTTCGGCAATCTCGGGCGCAACACGTTCAGAGGCGATTCGCAATATTACTGGGATACTTCTTTGTTCAAAAACTTCCCGGTACAGGCTATCAGCGAAGCGTTTAATGTGCAGGTTCGCATTTCCGCTTTTAACGTGCTAAATCGTGTCAATCGCTCGGCTCCAATCGCCGACATCAACGACGGTAATTTCGGAATAGACTTTTCGGAACAACGCCGCCGTCAACTTGAGTTCGCATTGAAAATAATTTTCTAGAGATACATCTACGGCGAACTTTGATTGAGTGACGAACATCTAGCTTGTGTTCGTCACTCAATCTTTTAATTGTAATAACTTTATCAGCCAAAATGAGATTTGTCGGCAAATTCGTTTTAAATTTTATCGCTCTTTTAATTTTTTGTCAGTGCGATGTTTTTGCCCAGAATCCAAACGCCAAACAATCTCCCTCCGTCGTCGAAACAATCAAAAAACTGCAATCTGCGGCGACACCGGAGAATATTTCCAATGCACGAAACATCGGTTTCGGCTTGCTGAAAGCGAATGATTTCGCGCAAGCCGAAATTGTTTTCGCACAAATTTTAGACAAAGTTCCGGGCGACGGTTTGAGTTTATACGGCAAAGCTCTCAGTTCGTTTAATCTAAGGAGATATGCGGAAGCCGAAATTGCGGTTGCTGCCGCTAACAATCTTTTTGAAAAACAAAAAAACAATTCCGCGCTCGCCGACGGGTTGGTTTTATCAGCCGTCGTTTCCGCCGTGACGGGCGATAACGCGGCGGCGATTAAAAAATTAAAAACGGCAATCAAAATTATGCCGTCGCATTTCGACGCGCAGTTTTCGCTCGGACGCGCATATTTCGGAAACGGTGATTTGGAGAATGCCGTCACTGCTTTTCGCCGCGCCGCTGCGCTTCAGCCGAATAACGTCAAAGCAAATTTCTTTCTCGCCACCGCGCTCGAACGCAAAGGCGATTCGGCGGCAGCTTTGAACGCTTACCGAGAACTGATAAAAATCGCGCCGAATGTCGCTGACGGTTATCTCGGATTAGGCGTTTTACTGATTAAAACCGATGGCGCGAATTCGCCCGAAGCGATAAGCAATTTGCAAAAAGCCGTTGCGATAAACGAAAATTTATACGAAGCGCGGCTCAATCTGGGGAAAATTCTGCTTCAGCAAAGTAAGTTGGACGAGGCTTTGATTCATTTGCGAAAAGCCGTCGAATTGCTGCCGAATAATCCCGAACCGCATTATCAGCTTTTGCGGGTTTATCGCAAACTCGGCAAAAAAGCGGAAGTCGCAGCGGAAGAAGAGATTATCAAAAAAATTCACGAAAACCATCGCGGTTCGAGTTCCGCGCCGCGTTAATTTTCAATTTCAGGGGAATATCTAATGGTGAAAACAACAAATATACTGCTCGTCTTTTTCGTCTGCTGCTTTGCAATCGTCGGTGCAGTGCGGGCGCAGGACAATTCGGGCGAAAAATCGAAAGATGAAAAATTTAAGAATGCCGACAAATCGAAAAGCGATGGAAAAGCGGCGACGAGTATCGGCGGAAAGGAACACGAAGCGGAAATTCTCGGCGTAAAAATCGGAATGGACGTGCCGACCACGCTTGAAGCCGTTTTCGTCAACGCCAATCGCAAACCGGGACAGGAAAAACCCGACGCGCAGCGCAAAGAAGGAAAAGACGGCAAAGACATTCGCGTTCTCTACAAAAATCTTCCGCAGGGAGAAATGGAAATCGTATTTGCCAACGGAAAAGCCGTCAAAGAAGTTATTTTGAAATACGCTCTCGAACAGAGAACGGAAAATTTGAGACTGCCTTCCAACGGCGGCTCAGGAGTCGCATTAAGCGGCGAGCGTTTTGATGACCGATACACAATCGGATTTACCGATAACAAAAAACAGGAACGCCTCTGGTGGCGCGACGAAAAAACCGAAAAAGGTTTTCGACAGCGCATCGCTTTTACGTCGGGAAATTTGTCCAAAGGCGGCTCGGTCGGTCAGGATGCGATAGTTTATAAAACAATATCGGTCACGCCGGGCGACGAAAATAAATTTGCCGATGCATTGCTAAAATAAAATAAAAATGAGATTTACCAGTATATTTTTATTGCTTTTTCTTTGCTTCGGCGCGGCGGCGACGGCATTTGCACAAAAGGATGTCGCTGCGGAAAATGACCGGAAAGGCAAACGCGAAACAAATAGCATCGGCGGCAGAGAACACGAAGCGGCGATATTGGGCGTAAAAATCGGGATGGATGTTCCGACCGCGCTCGAAGCTGTTTTTATCAATGCCAATCGCAAGCCGGGACAGGAAAAACCCGACTCAAAACGCAGCGAAGGCAAGGATAAAAAAGATATTCGCGTCGTTTATAAAGACTTGCCGCAGGGCGAACTGCAAATAGTTTTCGCCGACGGGAAAATCGTCAAAGAAGTCGCATTAAAATACGCTAAACCTCCGACGATTGACGATTTGCGTCTGCCTTTCACTGGATTTATCGGCGACGGATTGGTTGTCAGTTCAAGCCGACCGGATTTTGCCATCAATGCTGAGGATGTCGGAAATACAACCCGTGAACGCGGCGAATCTTATGACGGAACACGCTTTGACGACCGTTACACCGTCGGTTTTACAGACATTCAGAAAATTCAAAGAACCTGGTGGCGCGACGAGAAAACGACTGAAGGCTATCGTCTGCGTCTGCAATTTCTTTCGCCCAATAAAATAAAAGACGCGAGCGCGAAGTTTGTCGTCACCGCCGTGCAGAAACTCCTTTTCGTTACGCCGGGCGACGAAGCTAAATTCGCGCAGACATATTCTCTCTCGAAATAAATTGTGCGCTTAAAACTGCAAAATTTAATCGTTCCGGCATTCGCTTCGGTTTTGGCGATAACCGGAATCGTTATTTCGCAGCCGCCGAATCGTCAAACGTCGGCGGTTTCAACGTCAAATCAATATTCGGAAATCGTCAAATTTATCGAAAGTAAGCAGCTTGATGAAGCCGAAGCGCGTTTGAAACAAATTTTGCAAAAATCTCCGCGTGATTTTAACGCCAGAACTTTGCTCGGCATCGTTTACGGAGAAATGAATCGGTTTGAGGCTGCCGAAAAGGAATATCGAGCCGCGCTGCAAATTAATCCCGGATTCGCAACGGCTTTATCGAATTTGGGCATTTTGCTGGCGCGTGTCGGGAAAACCGACGAAGCCGTCGCCAAACTCGAACAGGTTTTGCGCTTGCAGCCTGACAACGTCGGAGCAATTTACAATCTGGCAATGATTTATGCGGCGCGCGGCGATGCCAAAAAAGCCTTGCCGCGACTGGAAAAAATCGCCGGAATGACGGCGACAAACAAAACGCCGAAAACTAAAGATTTGACTTTGTTATTCGCGCTCGTCAAATCTTACGCCGCGCTGAAAAAAACGGTTGAGCTGGGCAAAGCGATTGATTATATTGAAACGCTCGGCAGCGGCGACATTCGGGTCGCCTTTACGCTTGGTTTGACGCTCGCGCAAGCCGGAGAATACGAACGCTCCGCACGTTTATTTGAAAAGGTAAACGCCGCGCGACCGAACACGCTCGAAGTTCTCTACAATCTCGGCGTGGCTTTTTACAATCTCAATAAACTGGACAACGCCCGCGCCGCTTTGCAGCAAGTCGCCGCGCTCGACCCGAACTCGCCGGAAGCATTATACCGTTTGGGACTAATCGCTTCGGCAAAGTCAGAAGCGGAAAACGCGCTCGGATTGTGGCTCAAAGCACTCGAACTGAAACCCGAATACCCGGAAGTTAATTTTCTGATCGGCGAAGAACTTCGCAAACAAAAAAAATACACGACCGCCGTGCCGTTTTACGAAAAAGCGGCGGCGCAAAACGCGGAAAATCCGCTTTATCAACTGCGGCTCGGAGTCGCTTATTTTCGACTAAAACGATACGCTCCAGCCGCGGCGATTTTCGACCGAATGCTCGAAAAATATCCGAACGATTTTAATTTCAATTATTTGTCGGGTTTTGTCGCACGTAATCAAGGTTTATACGATAAAGCGACGGCGGCTTTTGAAAAAGCCGACAAAATTTCGCCTGACAAACCCGACGTTCTATCAAGTCTCGGTTTTATCGCCTTTCAGCGCGGCGAAATTCTGAAAGCCGAACAGTTTCTGCGCCGCACTTTGCAGCTCGACCCGAAAAACTTTTCCGCGCATTATGATTTGGGGCGATTGCTCGTGAGTCAAAGAAAATACGTCGAAGCCGCAACGATTCTCGAACGCGGAGCCGAGCTTAACCGCAGCGACCCAAGCACACGCTATCAGCTTTTTTT
>JALYQJ010000473.1 GCA_030855875.1 Acidobacteriota bacterium | reverse complement strand
CAACATCGCCTGTATCGGCGCGTTAAATCGCCTTGTCGGAAATCGTTACGCGCCCGAAAAATTTATTCAGATTGCGGCAAATGTCGAATGTCAGGTGATTCGCGTTCCGACCGGATTTCAGGATTATTATTCGGCGCAATTCGGCGGCACGGCGGCGATTCATTTTCGCCCGGACGGAATGGAGCGCGAAGCTCTCGACGTTGACACGAAAACCCTGCAGGAAAGAATCGTCGTCATTTACACCGGTGAGCCGCGCAATTCCGGCACGAATAATTGGGAAATGACGAAACGCCACATTGACGGTGACCGCGAAATCTTCGATATTTTTGAAGGAATCCGTGATTCGTCGCTGCATCTGCGCGAAGCGTTATTAAACAGCGATTGGAACGCGGTCGGAGAAATTCTGTTCAAAGCGCATCCGCACCGCAAACGGCTCGCGCCGAATATCACTACGCCGAAAATGGACGAACTGATCGAAATCGCTTACGAAAGCGGCGCAGCGGGCGCAAAGGTTTGCGGCGCGGGCGGCGGCGGCTGTATCGCGTTTTTCTGCGAAGAAGGACAACGCGCGGCGGTCGAAACGGCATTGGCGGGCGAAGAAAGCGTCGAAGTTTTAGACTGGCAAATTTGCGCCCAAGGTTTGATCGTCAAGGAATCGTAATTTTTTTGGAGATTATTTTTGGAGGTTATTTTGTGAAAAAATCAATTCTTTTTACGCTGCTTTCGATTTTAGTTCTGAGTTTTTCGGTTTCCGCTCAAAATGCCGAATTTAATTCCTCGCGTTTAAATAATTCGACAAACCGTCTGAAACAACTGACGCTTGATTTGTCAGACCGAACTTCCGAACGTCTGCGCGGCAATTCGATTACACGAGCCGATATTGAAGAAGCATTTCTGGCGACGCAACTGGACGCGAGCGCGAATCTTTTCGAGCGGATGATCGGCGACAACCGCCGCATTGCCGAACTTCGTGATGCCGCCGTTTTTCTCAATGATTTGGCGCGGCGCATTCCGACTTACGGCGCGAACAGTTATTTGTGGCGAGACGTACAAACTTCCGTTAACGAAATCAACCGCGAACTCGGAAATCGAAACGGAAATAACGGCGGAAATAATAGCGGAAATAATAACGGAAATAACAACAACTCGAATTCGATAATCGGACGCGCATTCTGGCGCGGAACGGTTGACGATAAAGTTCAACTCGTCATTCAAAATCAAACAATGCGCGTTCAAACCGTTTCCGGCAAAAGCTACCCGGATGGAACTTCCAGTTTTACGGCGGCTCTGCCGACCAGAAAAGTCGCCGTCGGTGTTAACAAACAAAAAGGTCGCGGCAACGTTCGGGTTTTGCAGCAGCCGTCGCGTGAAAATGATTTTACGAGCGTGATTGAAATTTATGACGAAGGCAGCGGCGCGAAAGAATATCAGTTGGAGATTTTCTGGCAGAAAGATTAGTCGGTATCAATTGATGTAAGAATTATTGCCCGCGAAATACGCGAAAAGACGCTAAATTTAAAAAGAGAAAAATGGATTTTCTTTTTTTCGCGTTCTTTCGCGTATTTCGCGGGCAAATTTTTGCCTTATCCGCAATTATATTTATTGTTCCCTTTTCGCAATCTCGCTCGATAAAGAACTAAAAATCCCGCGTCCGTCGTTTGAACCGAGAAGTTCTTCGCAAGCCCGTTCCGGGTGCGGCATCATTCCGATGACATTTCGGTCGAGATTACAAATTCCCGCGATGTTCGAGCGCGAACCGTTCGGATTGGCTTCGGGTGAAATCTCGCCGTTTTCGCCGCAGTAACGGAAAACGATTTGATTGTTTTCCTCTAATTCGGCAAATGTCGCGTCGTCGCAGACGTAATTTCCTTCGGCGTGAGCAATCGGAATCGAAAGAACTTCGCCCGCTTCAAGACGGCTCGTAAACGGCGTGTTTTCGTTTTCGACTTTGATATTGATATGTTTGCAGACGAAATGCAGATTGCTGTTGCGAATTAACGCGCCCGGCAAAAGTCCGGCTTCGCACAAAATCTGAAAGCCGT
>JALYQJ010000464.1 GCA_030855875.1 Acidobacteriota bacterium | reverse complement strand
GCGAGTTCGAGCAAATGTTTGTCCGGGTCTCGAAAATAGATACTCGTTCCGCCGCGCTCCCAATTCACTTTGCTTTCAACTTTAATATCGTTTTCAACCAGCCAATTTTCCCAATTTTCCAACTCGCCTGCCGCAATTGCAAAAGCCAAATGCAGATGTCCGTCGCCGTCGGTTGGCGGTATGATGCCGCCGGAAGTAATCGCCGCAACGGTTGAACCACCTTTTAAAAACAAAAGCAAAACGAATCGGTTTGAAATACTCAAAGCGCAAAGCCGTTCGCTCGTCGAAATCAGTTCAAATTCAAAAACCTTTTTGTAAAAAGCGACTGAGCGTTCCAAATCTTTGACGTAAAGCGCGGTTTCCAAAAGCGCATTTAGTTTCGGAACTGTATTAAATTTTCGATTTTGCATAAATCGTTTTTAGAATTTAAAAAAGAAGCACACGGCGCATTTATTTTCATAAATTATTCCGTGCAAATCCGTCAAACCTGCGACTTATTCTTTATCTAACTGTTGCGGTTAAAGTAATTTCCTTATTTTTCGGCGGATAACAAACTTCGTCAGTGCAAGCCTGATAGCGCACGACGGCGCGGACTTTTACGGTATTTCCTTTAAAGTTGGCGGGAACATTGACGTTAAAATTAAAAACCGTGCGACCTTCATATACGTTGATCGCATCTTCGGAAAATTGGAAACGCCTCGATTTTCCGCGAGGATAGCTGATGCCGCCGATTTTAGCGCCCGTTCCGCTGACGCGAACGACGGTTGCAATAGCATATTCGCTGTTCGGACGATTTGAATTGACGTGCAAACCGCCCGGAATGTCCATCACAATCGTTCCGCGTGACGAACCGCCGCGCGTAATCGTTCCGTTTCCGATTGAACCGCTAAACGATTGAGCGTTGATGTCGGTTGCAGAAAGTAAAAGTGCCAGAGTAAAAATTGCGCCGGTAATAATTTTTTTCATAAATTTTTAAAAGTTAGCAGAATTTAAGAGATGAAATTTAGCCGTGACAAGATGCTTTTACTGTAAATCGGATAATGTTTTTACTATTTCACCGTAAAACTGTCTAAGAAATCATGGACTGCGGCTGAGTAATTTTCCTTAAATTCGCTCAAAACCGAAATCTGCAATTCGTAAATTTTATTTTGCGTTTTGCTTTCGACGATTTTGTAAAATACTTCAGTTTCGATTTCAGTTTCCATTTTTTCGCCGTTCAAAAAGCAGATTTTTTCATCAACGCTTTCGCTCGTTTCTTCTGAAATTATTTTACCGGCTGATTGTCTGGCATTTCGGCAAACTTCTTCAAAATCGGCGTTCGGATAAACACGCAATTCAGTCTGCGCCTGTTTAAAATCTTCCGCTTCGCCCGTGCCGAAATCTTTTGAAAGCGCGGTGAAGATGAATTCCGAATTTTCGCCGACCGGACTGATAAAATTTTCCGGTTTTATAATCGAAAACTCTTCAGTTTCAATCGTTTCTCGTTCAAACGCGCTCGCCGCGCTGTTCTTGATTCGCGTCGAAACGTAAACCATCAACGCGACGAGCGCACCGCCGATTATCAAAATTTCCATAAATTTTAAGTTAAAATCTGCACTAAATTCGGCGCGTCTTTCGCGGCAAGCTGTCCGCAGGCAGCGTAAATGTCGCGCCCGCGCGGTCGGCGAACATAGGCGAAAACGCCTTTTGATTCCAAAATCTTTTTGAATTGTTCGACTTGTTCCGCACCCGGCGGATGATATTCGAGCGGTTCGGCGGAATTGTGCGGAATCAAGTTTATTTTCACTTTTTCCAAACCGTAACGATTCAGCAAATTTGCCAATTTTCTGGCGTGTTCGTCCGAATCATTCACGCCGCCGAGCAAAACATATTCAAACGTAAAACGCTCGCCGCGCCGCAGAGAATTTTGAAATTCCTTCGCCGCCGCGAAAAGTTCTTCGATATTCCAGCGTTTATTGATCGGCATCAGCACGTCGCGCAGTTCGTCGTTCGGCGCGGAAAGCGAAATCGCCAAGTGCGGGCGTTTTTCCAGTTTGGCAAACTCATAAATTTTCGGCACGATCCCGGCGGTCGAAACGGTAACGCGGTTCGACACAATAAATAAGCCGTTTTCGTCCGACATTATTCCCAAAGCCTTAATTAAATTTTCGTAATTCAAAAACGGTTCGCCCGCGCCCATCCCGACGAGATTCGTGCCGTGCGGCGTTTCCGCACCGACACCGTAAACGTCATTTAAGACAATGATTATCTGCTCGACGATTTCTCCGGCGGTCAGATTTCTGAGAAGTCCGAGTTTTGCCGTCAAACAAAAATCGCATTTGAGTGGACAGCCGGACTGTGACGAAAAACAAATCGTATCGCGGTTCTCGGTCGGAATATAAACGGTTTCGACCGGCAAATTGTCGTGCGTTTTCATCAAAAACCGCCGCGTTCCGTCCGTCGAAACGTATCGCGATTCGACTCTCAGGGTCGAAGCCGTCGCGGTTTCGTTCAATTTTTCACGAAACGCTTTCGGCAAGTCCGTCATTTCGTCAAACGAGCGGAGTCTGCGCCCGTGCAGACCTTTGAAAATTTGCGCCTGGCGAAACGACGGCTCGCCGCTGTTTTTTACAAAATCGGCAAGCTCGTTCGGCGTTAAACTTAAAAGATGAAGTTTGTCCATCAAGTCTATTTTAACTTAACGCGGCGATTACGGAAAACAGGACACCGACGAAACGAATGCGGCAGATTTTTACGGGTAAATTTAGTGTGAAAAATTCGTTTCGTTTCTATCGGCTAAAGACGCGGTTGGTTTTGTTTGATTTTGCGTTATGCTAAACTTTCCGGTAACTTCTACGCGAAAAAATCTATGAAAAATAAGGCTCTTATCGGCGGAGCAATCGCTCTGGGAATTATCGTTCTCGTTCTGCTTTTGTGCTTTTGGATTGGCAAAAAAGGCATTGACAATCTTCGCGGAAACACAAATACAATCGAAACAACTCGCCCTGACGGACAGCCGCAACAGCCGCCGACAACTGCGCCGACTTCCCCCGAACAAGCCGCCGCGCTTTATCTCGCTCTCGGGAATCCGTCGAATGCCGCCGCGTCTGACCCGAACAATTATCTGCTCGTCAATAATTATTTCGCCATTTCGTATAACCGCGACAAAGCGATTCCGAATTGGGCGGCGTGGCGCATTTCTCCGGCGGAAGTCGGCAAGTTTCCGCGCCCCGAACCCGATCCGTTTCGCCCCGACGACCGTCTGCCGAAAGGCTGGAAGCGCGTTACGCCTTCGGATTACACGGGAAGCGGTTTTGATCGCGGTCATCTCACGCCGAGCGCGGATCGAAGCGGTTCGACTGAAGGAATGTCGCAGACTTTTTTGATGACGAATATGACACCGCAAACCGGCGATTTGAATCGCGGACCGTGGGCGAAACTCGAAGCCTATCTGCGAACTCTCGTCACGCGCGGAAGCGATGTTTATATTTACGCCGGAGTTTACGGCGAAAAAGGAAAAATAAAGAACAAAGTCAGCGTTCCGACCAACGATTGGAAAATCGCCGTCGCCGTGCCGACCGGCGCACAGGTTTCCGTAATCAACGCAAACACGCGCGTCATCGCCGTTGATATGCCGAACGTCAAAGGAATCAAAAACGCCGATTGGCAGGTTTATCGAACGACCGTGCGCCAAATCGAACAAAACAGCGGCTATAATCTGCTTTCCGCTCTGCCGCAGAATGTTCAAGACGCTTTGGAAAATAAAGTTGATAATATCAATAATTGAAACCCGAAATAATTTCTTAGCGTAAAAGTTCGCATTATGAAAAGAAAATTCCTGTTATCTTTTTTCGTCGTTTTGACCTTCGTTTTTAACGCGGCGGCGCAACCGACCGTAACGAAAGAAGCGAATCCGGCTGACGTTTCTTCGATTGACGCGATTATGAAAGCCGTCTACGACGTAATCAGCGGCGATGCCGGACAAAAGCGCGATTGGGACAGATTTCGCACGCTTTTTCACAAAGACGCGCGGATGATTCCGACGACCGGCAAAAATCCAAACACCGGATTGATCGCCGCCCGCGTTCTGCCGCCTGAAGAATACATCACGCGCTCGTCGCCGTTTATGGAAAAGGAAGGGTTTTTCGAGCGTGAAATTGCGCGGCGAACTGATATTTACGGCAATATCGCGCAGGTTTTCTCGACCTACGAATCGTTTCACAAAAAGGAAGACAAAAAACCTTTCGCGCGCGGCATCAATAGTTTTCAGCTTTTAAATGACGGCAAACGCTGGTGGGTCGTAACGATTTACTGGCAGGGCGAAACGCCGGGAAACCCGATTCCGAAAGAATATCTGAAAAGCCGAAAAAGCTGACAGAAAAATCGAAAAAGATTGACAAGAAAAATAATTTGCGATATTCACGCACACTAATTTTTAATTGTTTGATTTTGCGCCGCTGTTTTGTCAATCTCTTTTTATGGCAGAACATATTTTAACGCGCAAGCTGACTTTGGATTTGCCGCTCGAGCAGGTTTTCGACTTTTTCGCCGACGCGGGAAATCTCGAAAGAATAACGCCGCCCGAACTCAATTTTAAAATTATTACGCCGCAGCCGATTGATATTCGGAAAGGCGCACTAATTGATTATCAACTAAAACTTCGCGGATTTCCCTTAACGTGGAAAACCGTTATTTCGACTTGGAATCCGCCGTTTGAATTTGTTGACGAAGCCTTAAAAAGTCCGTATCGGCAATGGATTCACCGGCACACTTTTACTGAAATCGAAACGAACAAAACCTTGATCGAAGATGAAGTCCGCTATCGTCTGCCGCTCGAACCGCTCGGCGATCTGGCGCACTTTTTCGTGCTTAAAGAATTAAATTATATTTTTGATTTTCGGCAGAAAGCGGTCACCGAAATTTTGCGAAAACAAATCGCTTTGTGAACAAGAAAAAAAGGTAAATCCGGTGGATTTACCTTTTTTCTTGTTGATAAATGAATTTACCATCAGCCGTCGCCTTTTTTCCCTTTTGGTTTCTTGCTTTCCGTCGGGTTTTCGGCGGGTGGATTGTCCGGTTTTTTAACCGGCGGCGGCGGGTTGACGGGTTTGCTAACCGGCACATCGTTTCCTGTCGGCGGATTAATTACTTTCGGAACGCCGGTTGTCGCCGGACTTTCCGGGTCGCCTGTTTCAGTCGTAGTTATTGATGTTTCCGCTTCTGCTTCACTCGTTTTGCCGGGTCTGGGAATTCTAATGCCCGTGCTGATAGCGATTTTTCTGCCTTCCTGTTCGGCTTTTTCGAGTTTTTCGAGTTCTTCGCGCTTGCGCTGTTCGACGAGCGATTTTATTTCGCCCGGCATCGGCGGCGGTTCGGGAAATTTTTCAATCGGTTTGCCTTTCATAAACTGGCTCATAAAAGAGTTAAAATACGGCAATGCGCCTTTTCCGCCGGTCATTCCCGCACCGAGCGATTCTTTTCTCTCGGGATTTCCCATCCAAACTCCGGTCACGTAAGTCGGCGTGTAGCCGATAAACCAAACGTCGGTTTGATCGTTGACCGTTCCGGTTTTTCCGGCAAGCGGCTGTCCGGCGGCGTTTGCGCCGGGCGCGGTTCCGCCCGCGCCCGTTACGCCGCGCATTATATCAACCATTGTCAAAGCGACGTATTCGCTCGTCACTTTCGAGGTCGTTGTCTTGGTTTCTTCCAAAAGTGTTCCGTCACGGCTGATCACTTTGCGAATCAAATGCGGCGTTACGCGAACACCTTTGTTGGGAAATGCAGAATACGCCGAAACCATTTCGACCAACGACGCTTCGCTCGCGCCGAGCGCAGACGGCAGACTCGGCGACATCGGATTGGTGATTCCGAAACGTCGAACCATCTGCGCTCCGGTCTGAACGCCGACCTGATCGAGCAGGTGAACCGCCGCCAGATTTAATGATTTTGCTAAAGCTGTTTTTAGCGGCACGTTGGCGTGACTCAAAGAACCGTCGTAGTTTTTCGGCATCCAGCCGCCGCGCTTGATCGGTGCGCCGCTGACCATCATCTCCGGTGTCATTCCCCACTCAATCGCCGCCGTGTAAATAAACGGTTTATAAGCCGAGCCGGTTTGCCGCAGCCCCTGCGTCGCGTTGTTAAATTTGCTCGTGTGATAATCGTAACCACCAACCATTGCCACAATCTCGCCGGTTTTGGCGTTCAGCGAAACGATTGAAGCCTGAACTTCCGGCGTTTGCGTCAGCGCGACTTCGAGCGTTTGATTATCGTCGTTGACTTTTTTTACTTCAAATTCGGGCAGGAAACCGACTTGCAGCTCCGCGCCCGGTTTCTTACCGCTTCCGCCCATACTTTTGGCGTTGACGATTGCCGTATATTTGCCGAAACGAACTTCGGCTTCGTCCGTTGCCGGTCTGATCTTTGTGACTAAACCTTTTATAAATTCGCCTTCGTCGTATTCGTCGCCATACCAGTCGGCGTGTTTATAAGAATTAATTTTGCGACTGATTTCCTTTTCGTCGGTCAACGGCTGATTATTTTCATCAACCAAAATGTTTTGATATTCGGAACGCCAGCGGCGATTTTTATCGTAGCGTCGCAAGCCTTCACGAACGGCTTTGGTCGCCAACTGCTGGGCTTCGACGTTGATTGTCGTGTAAACCTTCAAACCGCCCTGCGCAACGCGCGTCGTGTATTGGTTTTCCAGATATTTGCGGATTTCTTCGACCGGATAATCCCACGCCGTTGATTTCGGCAAAGATTGGTAATACGCCGTGTCAGCGAGTTTGATTTCTTTAGCTTTCGCCGCGTTTATTGCCGACTGCGAATAAGTTTCCGGGAAATATTTCCCCATCTGATCAAGCACGATGTCGCGCCGGATTCTCGCTTTTTCTTTGTTGCGCGTCGGCGAATATTCGGGCGATTTCGGGATTGCCGCGAGCAGTGCCGCTTCTTCCAAACTCAAATCTTTGAGCGATTTTCCGAAATACGTCTTCGATCCGGCTTCAAATCCATATGCGCCTGCGCCGAGAAAAACGTAATTCATATACATTTCGAGAATTTGCCGCTTGGTGTAAAGCCTCTCGATTTGCAGCGCGACCATCCATTCGGTGACTTTGCGAGTCACCGTCTGGTCGCGATAGAGAAAAAGATTTTTGGCGAGCTGCTGCGTAATCGTCGAAGCACCTTCCATTTTGCCGGTCGTGATATTTTTGACGACGACTCCGCCGATGCGATACGGGTCAATTCCGATATGATTATAAAAACGATAATCTTCGACGGCGATCAGCGCATCTTCGACGTTTTTCGGAATATCCTGTTCTTTGATCGGAATACGTTTTTCGAGCGCGAACTCCGCCAAAACGGTTTCGCCGTCGTCGGCGAAAATTGTCGTCACCTGCGGCGGACGATACGTTGCAAGAGCGGAAACTTCCACCGAATAACGCGAATTGTTCAGGTAATAAGAAGCCAAAACGCCGGTCAAACCTCCGGCTGAAAGTGCCAGAAGAAGTGCCGCCGGAAGCCACACGAATTTCCATAAACTACGCTTTTTCGGCTCGATTGATTCGACTTCCTTCGTTTCCATTCTACTCATTTCTCTCGCCATTTTTACCTCTTTACTACTTATAATGGTTTGTAACCGTAATTATTTCGATTTCATTATCAATCACAACAAAAATTGCCCGATATTTTCTGTCAACTCTAAATGAATAAACTCTCAAGTTTTTCGGTTCTAAAATTTCGACATTCAAAGAAGGATGACGCATATTTTGCTCAAAGAGTTCGGCGGCTTTCCGAAATTTTTCTTCAAGCCGATGTTTTTTGAGATATTTGCCAACCTCACTTTTTAGCGGTTTTATTTTCATTTTTTCCGAGGTAAATCTCAGATGTTTCAAAGCCTTTTTTCAAATCACCCAAAAAGTCTTTGTTGTAACCACTTGTTTCAAATTTCTGCATCATCTCGTCCAAAGAAACATTTTGGTCGAATTCTTCCAACTCGGGAAAATCATTTTTGATAACGACCTCAACATTTCTGGAAAGCAATTCTTTGATGACGCTCAATAGTTGTTCGTCAATCTCGCTCGATTTTACACTTAAAATTGCCTGCATAATTTTCTCTTTCGCTAATTAACAAACCGCCGCAATTTAACGCTGATGACAAATCCGATGGCGATAAATGTCGCTAAAACCGCCGAAAGTCCCGCGCTCATCAGCGGCAGCGGAACGCCGAT
>JALYQJ010000462.1 GCA_030855875.1 Acidobacteriota bacterium | reverse complement strand
GAAATTTTCGCAATCTTTTGTGCGGGCAAATCATTTCCGAGATGGGCAACTGGTTTAATTTTATCGCCGGACTCGGACTTGTGCGGCTCGTTTCCGACGCTTCGCCGACGGCGGCGGGAATTTTATTTGTTTGCCGGATACTGCCGTTCGCGCTTTTTTCGCCGATTGCCGGAACTTTCGTTGACCGTTTTTCGCGCCGCGCGGTGATGATTTGGACGGATTTGGTTCGCGTTGCCGTCGCGCTGATGTTTTTGCTCGTGACGAGCGCGGAAGATCTCTGGATCGCATATATTGCTACGGCGTTGCTTTCGATTTTCGGCGCGTTTTTTGACGGCGCGAAAAACGCCGCAACGCCGAATATGACTGGGAAAGACGGTTTGCTGGCGGGAACGGCTCTGATGTTTTCGACGCGCTTTTTGCTGATGGCAGTCGGCTCGGCTCTCGGCGGTTTTGCGGCGGCATTTTTCGGCTACAAAATCGCTTTCGTCATCAACGCGGTTTCGTTTGCAGCTTCGGCTTTTTCGGTCTGGCTGATACCGGAAGAAGCGATGCGGGAAAATGAAAATTACGAATTACGAATTACGAATTACGAAACAGGTAAGCCTGAGCGAGAATCTTTTTTTACCGAATTGAAGGAAGGATTTAATTATACGATTAAAAATCATTTCGCTTTGACGATTTTGATTATGAACGTGATTTGGGCGACGGGCGGCGGCGCGATAAATGTCGTGTTCGAGCGAATGGGCGGCGTATTTTACGCTGAAAAAGAAAACTTAAATCCAGACATCGCCGTCGCGCTGCTCTGGACGGCGGGCGGTTTCGGTTTGTTTTTCGGAATGATGATCGCGCATCGCACATCGGCATTTCTCGACCGGCGAAATAATCACAGCTCGTTTATCATCTGGTCGTTAATCATTCACGGAATTTTGTTTGCCGTCGCCGGTTATATGCCGAATTTGTGGCTTTTCGCGTTTTTTACGTTCGTTTCACGCGCCATTGTCGGTGTCGAATACGCCGTGCAGGAAACGATGTTTCAGCGCAGCTTGCCGGATTATATTCGCGGACGAATTTCAACGCTCGACAGAGGCGCGGAACTGACGATTTTCGGTTTATCGAGTTATCTCGCAAGTCTTTCGATGTATCAAATTTCGCCGCAGTTTTTAACGGTAATTTCAGGCGTTTTATCGGCAAGCGCGGGCGTGGTTTGGTTTATGCGAAATCGGAATACAAATTTAGGGTTCAAGATTCAAGATTCAAAACTGGAAACAAATTAAATCTTAAATCTTAAATCTTGAATCTTGAATTTATGCCGTAATCATTACCGCTTTCGTTCCGGTCACTTCTGAGAAATCTTTTGTGTAAATCGTGTCCACGCGCCGGATGCGGCTGATTATTTCGACAATTTCCGCCGTTGTGATAAAGCCGTCTTCGATGTGCATAATCGCCCAGCCTGCGATGTGCGAAGCGGTTTGCAGCGTTTCTTCCAAAAGACGCAGGTATTGCGATTTAGTTTCGACCAGAATGCCGAGCCGTCCGGCTTGTGCGAGTTCCATCGCGTTCCAGTAATCATCGCCGCCGCGCAAAAATTCTTCGCGCCACGCGGATTGTCCGAGAAAGTTTTTCTGGCTCAGATTATGCGCCCGCGGCAATCGCAGAAACATTAAATCAGCGCGATTCTCGACTTCGGCGATAAATTCGTAACCGTTTTTGTTTTGGCAGACATTGGTTTGTCCGTTGTCGAACGGCGCGGGGAAAATGCTCCACAAACGGCGATAAACATTCGACAGCGGAAGCCGAAGCTCGCGCGTGTCTTCGGTAAAAGACAAAACATAATCGCCGACACCGAGTGCAATCGTCGAAGCGACGGCGCGGGCGACCGGCGACGCGAGACATTCGATATTGTTGCGGACGTTATCAAACCACCACGAATCGGTTTCGTTAAACCAGTTTCTCAAACTCTCGTTGTTCAGACGATAACGCGGCACGTAAACGTCTTCCAAAATCGTGTTGACGGTTTCTTCCGACAATGTTTCGCCGTTATTTTGAATCGCGGCGACCGCTTTCGTCCAACCGGCGAGCGTTAGATCGTTTGCCAGAACGCGCACATTCCAGCGTTTGAGATACGCGCCGAGATTGGCATCGGCGGCAAACGGCAGTGCGGCGGACGCAAATTTCAAACGCCGCAAAACGCTCAGTTCAAACGCCAGCCAGCCTTTCGGCGTAATGTTAGATTGATTCAGCATAGATTCTATGAAAAATGTCCGCGCTCCGATTGTTCAAAGTCAGTAATTAGTTTTTTCTTCAAGGTAATCGCTTTCAATCGGAGATTCCTGTTTGTCGGCGGAAAGCATATCGGACTCGTCCGTCAATTGTTCTTCGCGGAAAAATTCTTTTTCCACCTCTTTTTCGGCATAAGATTTCAGCTCGCTTAATCCTTCGAGCGTTAGAAAAATCTTGACGATTTTCGGGTCAAGCTCGATGCCCGCCCATTCGATAAGATGTTTTTTCGCTTCGGCAGCGGACAAAGCCGTTCTGAACGGACGCGCATCGGTGATGGCGCAAAACGTATCGGCGACGCGCAGAATTCGCGCCGCGAGCGGAATTTGTTCGCCGCTCAAAGCGTCCGGGTAGCCCGCGCCGCTCCACCATTCGTGATGCCATCGGATGAGCAGTTGGACGGCGCGGCTCAAACCTCGTTTTGCCGCTTCCTGTTCGCCGATGACCGTGTGCCGCTGCACATCAATTTGTTCGTCTTCGCGCAAAAGCCGGTTGGCTTTGATGTAATCGCGGTTCATCACGAGCGCACCGAGATCGTGAACGAGCGCGGCTTGACCGAGCGCGGAACGGTCGTGCGAAGCGAAATTAAAGCGTTCGGCGAGCGCGTCGGCAATCACGGCGATGCGTCTGCCGTGCGGATGCGTATAGCCTTCAAACTCGTCTATCGCGGCGGAAAGTTCGAGAAGTTTCCCATCAAACTGCTGCTGATTTGCAAAAATACTTGCCATAACATTAAATTCAAGATTCAAGATGCAGGATTCAAGACTAAGAATTAAATATTTTGTTCATTCTTAAATCCTGAATCTTGAATCTTAAATCCTGAATCTTAAATCCTAAATCCTGAACTAATTTAACTATTTCTTGTGCAAACTGTCGAGTAGACTCCGCGCTTCTTGATTATTCGGAAACATTGCCAAAAATCGGGTTAATTCACCTTCGGCGCGTTTGAGCAGATTGTTTTCGATAAAAAATTCAGCGAGAATAATGCGGAAAGTCGCATTATTCGGGTCGAGCCTGACGGCGGTTTGCAGTTCCGATTCAGCTTTGTATCTTTGTTTTTCATCCGCCGCGAGAACCTTGCCGTAATAAGCGCGATAACGCGCAGCGTCGGGCGCGAGATGAACCGCCCGCGCCAGAAACAGCGTCGCGTCGGCATAACTTTCGTCCATCAGCAGCGTAAAGCCTTTTTCAAAATTTTCCGCCGCGACTTCGGCTTGGCGGTTTTTATCATTTTCGCCTGCGCCCGCGTTTTGCGAACTTTGCATTTGAGATAATTCTTTGCGAATTTTGAAATCGTAGGCACTGCGCGAATCTTCGTTTCGCAAAGTGTCGTAAGCCTTCGCAATCACGCTGAAAGCCTTCTGAATGCGGTGAAGCAATTCGGTATCGGCTTCTCTGTAAAAACGGTCGGGGTGAAATTGTTTCGCCAGAGAGAAATATGATTTTTTGATTTCCGCAATCGGTGCCTTCGTTTCGATTGCCAGACTTTCGTAGAAATTAGGCGACTTTTCGACGCGCTCAAGATAATCTTCGAGCCGCATTTTTTCTTCCGCCGGAGTGATTTCCTTTTTGATTTCGACGGTTTGCGGTGCAGCCGGAGGCGGAATATTTTCGGGTTTCGGCGCAATTGCCGCCGTTTGAACCGTTTCTTTTTTCAAAGCCAAACGCGCCGCCGAAATAGCTTCGAGGCGATGCGCGGTAAAAACCGAATTCCATCCGTGACGGGTCAAAAAACCTCCGAGCCATAAAGTGTAAAGCGTTTGAAAAGTCACGGTTGTCGGCAGCCCGCCGTTCGTATTTACTTGGTCAATCGTTAGCTGCGAATCGCCGAACCGGGATAAAATGAACGCCTCGTGCGATTGAAGATTTACATTCAAATCCGGCTTTTCCTTGGCTTGAAAAATTTCCTTTGAACTGCGGAAACGGCGAAAAATCGTTTCGCCGGAAAGTCCGCGGGAGTATTCGATCAAAATTTCCGATAAACCGACTTGAAATCGAATGCCCTGCTTGATTCTGACTTGCGGACTGAACGTCCATTCGCCGGTTTCCCACTGCAGTGCATCGCGCAAAATCTCTTCGATTTGACGGGTGAAAAGCGCGTCAATCTCCGGTTTGGTAAATGCTTTTTTTCCAATTAAAAACTTTGCAAATTCGATGTCGCCGGTGTGATTGGGAATTTCCGAAAGCAGATTTTTGTCAATTCTGTTTTCGCGCAGAAGGATGTCGAAAAGCCGCGCCGAACGCGCATTGGAAACGGCGAAAACGAGTTCGCCCGCATTAAAATAAACGACGATTTTCTGATCTTCGCGCGACAGCCGCAAAGAACCGTCAAGCCGCGCTTCGGCAATTTCAACCAGAAGTTCGGCAAACGGAGAAGCGAGAAAATTTCCCTCTAAATCGAGATTATTCGGAGCAGTCATTTGAAGCGAAAACTAAAAAGGTAAGTGTCGTCACAAAGCCGAATTTATAATAACAAATCGAACGGCGAAAAGTTAAGCGAAAAATTTCCGCGAACCAATTTACCATTCGGCATTTACCATTTACCATTAAAATAATGCTTCACGATTTTCAGCTTGCCAATCGCCGCGTCCGTTTATGGCAGCGCACGGGCGAATCATTCGAGCATATTACAATGAAGGCTTTGGGCTACGCGATGTTCGTCGGCGAATATCCGCATCTGGAAATCGAAACCAAAATCGGACTCCGCTACAAACCCGATTTAATCGCTCAAAACGAAAACGGCGACTTCGATTTCTGGGGCGAATGCGGACAAAATTCGATTCGCAAAACGCGCTGGATTTTAAAACACACGCGCACCAAAAAGCTCGTTCTTTTCAAAATCGGACACAATGCCGAACAATTAATCAAACAACTGCGCGAAGAAATTCCGCCAAAATACCGCGCCGGAAGCAAACTGATTTTGATAAATTTCGTTTCGGATATTATAAATCTGACGGCATCGAAACAAATTTCGGAAGTTTCCCGCAAATGGTTTTCCGAATCGGTAATCTAGCCGCACTTTTACCGGAGCAAATAAAACTATGTCTTGTTTGTATTTTGAATTAAAATAATTTTCAGAGGATAAAAATTATGACGACGGAAATTTTAACGATTGAAGAAAACGGCAAACTGACATTGCCAAATGATATTGTCGAGCGTTACCAATAGGACTTACGCAGTTGGCAGAAGCAAATAACGCGGATTCGCCAAATATGCTCTGACAGCATCCCGAATAATACTTGTTTTTGCCTGAATCCAACTGATACTTTCTCGATAACAATGACTTTCCA
>JALYQJ010000454.1 GCA_030855875.1 Acidobacteriota bacterium | reverse complement strand
TAAAGCGCGGCTTCGTAATGCGTCGGGTCGAGCGTCGCGGCTTTTTCGTAAGCGACGACGGCTTTTTTGAAATCGCCCGCCGCAAACAGCGGAAACGCTTCGTCCATCGCGGCTTGCGCCTGCGGATTGTCCGACGTTCCTTTATCGCCGCCGTCCGCTTTGATCGAAGCAATCATCAAATCAACTTCAGGAATGGAAACGCCCATTTCTTTCGCTTTTAAGAAAGCGGTGCGGGCTTTTAAGCGCATTTGTTTCCATTGCGTTTTATCTTTTATCGTGTCCTGCAAACGCCAGTTTGCCAGACCGATTCCGAGATGTATCTGTCCGTCGGCTTGTTTGTCGAGAGCTAATTTTTCCAAAATCGGTAAGGCTTCGGCGAATTTGTTCTCATTAACCAAACCGATTGCGCGTTCGCGTTCAGCGGCATAATTGCCCGTCTGCGCTAAAAGCGAAGTCGAACAAAAAACGAGCGTAACAAAGAATATCGAGGCGATGAAAGTTTTTAAACTGAACATAGTTTTCTGCATAAATTTTAATTCCTTTTATAAAAGTGTGGAAAGAGGCAGTTTAAGTTTAGAAATAGTCGGGCAAAGTGTCAATAATTTTCGGTCATGTCTTAATCTTGTGGCGTTATACTTATTTAATGTTTCAAAAAAGACCCTTTTTGAGACAGATTAACTGAATCATTACAGCTTACATCAAACGAATATGAAAAAGATTATATTTTTACTGCCTACTATCATTGGTTTATTGCTTTTCACTCAAACTAATACACTTGGATGGCTATGCTCACAAGATAATTTAGCATTCTCGCAATTCGACACTTGACGAAATACTTGAATAAAGTAAATGTTCGTTCAAATTTCTAGCTTTTAATCAACTAAAATCGTTCTAGAAATAAAAGCGCTCGGAGTAGGACGATCCCCAGTAACTCCAAACTTTATTGCCGCAAATCCCCGACTGGATTGCAGCAGATACCACAAGCCTTCGGAATGACGGTAAACTGCTATATCGGCTCGTCCATCTCCGTCATAATCAGCCGGCGTAGGGGTATCACCGGGCAATCCGAATTTTGTTATCGTAGTTGAATTGTTGCTACTATTTAAGATATACCAAGTAGCTTCAGATGCTCGATACACGGCAGGATCGGTCTTTCCGTCGCCGTCAAAATCTGCTGGTACCAAAGTGTCAGTTCCTATTCCAAAGCGAATCACGTTTACGCTTCCCGTTGAACTTGCTAGATACCACCATTCTCCGGTTGATGGACGATAAATGGCTAAATCGCTTCTTCCGTCACCGTCGAAATCTTCGCTAAAAGGGTCATCTCTGCCAAAAGGATCATTCCTGCTTAACCCAAACTGAGTTATTGAAATCTGTCCGGTGCTGCTGCTTAACCGATACCAGGTATTTTCTGACGGACGGTAAACAATAAAGTCAGCTTTGCCGTCACCGTCAAAATCGCCTGGACGAGGAATGTCGCCTGATTTCCCCCAACGAACTGCCTTCTGGACATTATCAATGCTTGAGAGATACCACCAAGTTCCGGTTGAAGGACGAAAGATAGCGATGTCGGTTTTACCGTCACCGTCGTAATCAGCCGGTGCAATAATATCTCCAAACAAACCGAATCTTTGTTGAGCGACCTGTAAATTGGAACTTAATAATTCAAACCACTGATTCTCTAAAGGTCTAAAAACCGAAATGTCCGCTCGTCCGTCGCCGTCAAAATCAAAACGCGTGTGTTTCGCCGCCTGTGCCGACGAATCAATCAAACGCGCTACATAAGATCGTACCTGATTTTGTCCGCCATCCACACTGATTGAAGTAAAACCTCCGCCGACTAAAACGCGTCCTTGACCGTCTCTGGTCAAACATAAAACTTCTTGATCGACGTTGAAAGTTTTCGGATCAAGACTCCCGTCGGCGTTTATCAAAGCCAGATTTCCGCGCGGCTGACCGTCGAAGGTTGTGAATTTACCGCCGACCATTATTTTGCCGCTCTCTAATATCAGCAGGGCGTTGGTTCTCCCGTCTGCTCCCGTTCCGGCATTAAAAGAACTATCAATACTGCCGTCGGTATTCAAACGAAATATATTGCTTTTATTGCTTTGCTGGTTGGCTATCAAAATTTTACCGTCTTGAAGCAGTCTGAAAGTGGAAATCTCGCCGGTTTCTTCGTAAGCCTGAAAAGCCTGATTAGGGCTGCCGTCGGAATTAAGTCGTGTGATGAAACTTCTGCCGCTCCCGGGGATATTCGGAGCTGAATATCTGCCGCCAATCAGAATTTTCCCGTCCGGCTGAACTATCACGTCCATAATGTAGACGGCATTTTTGTCGCTATAAGCTGTCGGACTAAATGTATTATCAAGTGCGCCATTAGAATTTAATCTAACCGGACCCAGCCTTTCATTACTAGTTGAGCGCGATATGCCGACAACCGTTTTTCCGTCATTAAGAATCACAAAACGGTTTTGTCCTCCACCTGAAGGAGAGAATGTATCAATGATAGGGATTGAAAGGTTGAAAGTCGTATCTATGCTGCCGTCGGCATTAAGACGCACCATGTTTGTTCTTTGAGAACCATTAATGGTGTAAGTGAAAGCTCCGGTCACCATCAATTTTCCATCTTGCTGCACCGCAATATTGAAAACATTAAAGATTTGTGAGAAACGATTACCCGTTCCGCTCGTGTTGATTTGAAACGAATTATCGAGCGTCCCGTCAGCATTCAGGCGGGCTATTTTATGGCGAAAAATGCCATTAACGGTGTCAAAATTACCGCCGATGACAATTTTCTCATCCGGCTGGATGGTTATAGCCCGCACCCTCCCCGGAGCGATTGTTTGAAAACCGGTACCGCCTGAATTGAAAGCATTGTCAACGCTTCCGCTCGGCAAAAGACGGATAAATTTATTGCTGCCTATCGGTGTGCCGGAACCGAAACCGTTATTAACGTCACCGATTATGACGCCGCCATCCGATTGCACGCCAAAAGCTCCGGGAGAAGCGGTATAAACAAAAGCAGTAAAGCTCGGGTCAGCCCTTCCATCGGGCAGCAGGCGGATAAATCGAAAGCCGACGCTTGGTGAATTTCCGTTCATTACGGTAATTTTGCCATTACCGGACAAAATTATTTTTGTCACCCCCGTCGGAAAAAAATTTTGTTGGAATCCGCCGTCAATGCCTCCGTTCTCATTCAGACGAACCAGTGTTTGGCTAGTTACAGCCAGAATTTTGTTATCGGGTTGAACGACCAAGTCCTGATAGATAGAACTTCCGCTGTAGCGGATAAAACTGTCGTCAACCGAACCGTTTTCATTTAAGCGGATAATATCTGACGAACCTCCTGCCTGGAACGCTACAATCGGCTTGTTGCCCTGCACCGTACTTCGTATAACAAAGGGTAATAAAGGAGAGCTGAAAGAATTATCGAGTGTGCCGTCGGCATTTAATCGAATCAGGTTTTTGTTTACGGAAACGCCGTTTTCAGTGACCTGAAGTCCTCCTCCGCCGACTAAAATTCTTCCGTTTGAATCAATCATCAACCAGGAAACTTGTCCCTCGACGCTGTAATTAAAGCTCGAATCAACCGTGCCGTCGGCATTAAGTCTGATTATCCGATTTGCCGTCTGGTTCTGACCATTCAAAGTAAATCCGGGAGAGAGGGAGTTGCCAAGTATAATTTTACCGTCTGTCTGCAAAACGATAAGAGAGGGATAGCCCGCCGAAAACAGATTGTTGTTGAATGAGGTATCGAGCGTGCCGTCGGCATTTAAACGAATTAGTGAGCTGACCGGCTGCCCGTTGAAGGAATTGAAGCCGCCGGAGGCTAAAATCTTATTATCGGGTAAAACTTTGATAAAGCTGACGCTTTTCGAGGCGAAAGAATCCGTTCGCAGCTGCACATTAAAATTCGGGTCAACCGCGTCGAGAATACTGTGTCCGGTTCCGCCGTAAATTGTTCCACTGAGAATTGTTATGATCATCAACAGCGAAAATATTCTTAAATTTTTGCCAATCGCGTCGAGTGTTGAAATCCCTTTCAATATATCCGTTCTGTTGTAGATTGGTTTTTCCATATTATTACCTTCAAATTCTCTAAAAATTCAACTTCTCTCCGCAAATTCGCAACTTAGAGTGAGGCGCAATTTTGTTATACCTATAATAGCAATAACAATTCGACAAAAACTATCAAAAAATTGCCGATACTGTCAGATTATTGCGCCGACTTGCGAAAAAGACGAATCAAAAAGAAAAAACGCTTTACTTTTACAGGCGGAACAGATACATAAAGTATATCTTGCTTTTGAGCTGGAGGTAAATAATTTTTGAAAATCGAATGAGCAAGCAATAAGATATGAGCCGAAAGAATGCGGAAGAAAGCGAGCGTCAAAGCGTAAAGACCGAAGAAGACAAACCGGAAACCCGGTACAATTGGCGGGGCGATTGGATTGTCAACAGCGGCGATCGCTGGGAAAATTTGAAAGTCATTCGGAACCGCCATCACATCCGTGAATCCTATATAAAACCCGGCAAACTGATTTATCATTTAATCACGGTTTATATGGGCGCGCCGTCGCGCCAGCAAGCAATTTTTTCGGGACGCAATTACAATATTTTGCAGACGGCGGGCAATGTCGCCGTGATGCCTGCCGGTTGCAGCCTGCAATCATGGTATGACGAAGTTGAACAGGATGACATTTATCTGCATCTCGAACCCGAATTCATCAAATCGGTGGCTGCGGGTGCGGAATTGGACCCCGATAAAACCGAAATTATCACTTCACTTGAAACTCGCAGTCCGGGTATCGAATTAATGGCTCGGATGGCGTTTGACGAATTGCAGCGAGGTGGAGAGGCGGCGGGCAGTAATCTCTACGCGGATTCGCTCGCCAATTTGCTTGCCGTGCAATTGCTTCGTGAATACTCGTCACATAAAATTCCTCCCGAGCGTCGCTATATCAACGGCTTAACGAACAAGAAACTTGCTCTGGTGCTTGATTTGATTGAAAGCGATTTATCGGAAAATCTATCGCTGTCGGTTCTGGCAAACGCCGCCGGACTTAGCGAGTATCACTTTTTACGATTGTTCAAACAATCAACCGGCTTAACGCCGCATCAATACGTTATCAATCAGCGCATCGAGCGTGGTAAAGAGTTATTGAAAAAAACAGATATGAGCATCACGGAAATCGCTTACCTTTTAGGATTTTCCACGCCAGCGCATTTCACTCATTACTTCCGCCGTAAGACCGGTGTTACTCCGAGTTCCGGGCGCTAAAATCGTTAAATAGAAAAGGGCTGCTAGAACGACGAAGAAATGCTCCACATCTGTTATACACTATTCTAAACAGGTGCCGGATGGGTAGTTTTTGTATTGCAGTAAATATTATAAGTCCGACAAGAATCTGTCTCAAAAACGACCGTTTTTGAAACAATTTCGAAATTTAACAAAAAATCCTCTTTAGGTTTGGTTTATCCCAAGTGCTCGCCACATTTACCTTTATAACCAATTTTACTGTTGATTTTAAACAAAGTTTATTTTATGATCTAAATGAAGATTACAAGTAACCTCAGTTAAGTAGAACTTTTGTCTTGTAACTCTCAGAGCCGACTTTTCCGAATCCAGCTTAAAGAAAATATTTTTTATTTTATTGCCAAATTTCAGGTTTTTGAGATTGAGTAGTTCCTTAGGCAATTTCGTAACCATTCTTTTGCGTTACTACTTTATTTTTAACAATTAATTTCCGAAGGTTAATATAATAAAACCTTAACTTGCGATTCCAATCTGTTAGCTTAACGATTAAAGAAAATCCAATCTATTCTTAGGAGACTGAATATTGATGTCTAATATTTTGACTAAAAATCTATTTAAATCACTCACATCCATTCTTTTATTGCTCACGTTGTTTTCTGCGAACATTTCTTTCGCCCAAGTTAACAACGCAGCGGCTGAAACAGGGCTTCTGCGTAATCAGCAAGCGATTAACAAATTAGGCAATCGTCTGGCTATGGTTGCCGCCGAACACGGTAAAACGCCGAACCAACTGCGCCGAATGTTTTTGGAAGACGAAACTCTTCACATTGATAAAAACGAAAGATTGCTTTACGTGGAAAAAGCCCCGGACGAAGCGGAAATTGCTGCCGCTCAAGCCGTGAGCGCTCCGCAAGCCGCTCCCTATCCTTACTCTGAAACATTCGCGCTGCACAGCCGCCCTAACTCGCCGCGCAGAATTTATCTCGATTTTAACGGTCACACGATAAGCTCGAACAACGCCTGGAAATCTTACCTCCCCGGCGGAGTTGCGGCGCCTTACGATCTCGATGGTTATCCCTACAGTTTCAGCACGGCGGAACAGGATGTAATTCAAAACATTTGGCAAAGAATGTCCGAAGATTACGCTCCGTTTGATGTGGATGTTACTACCCAAGACCCCGGCGCAACGTTTTACGGTTCACGGGCAGTAATGACGCCCACCAATTTTATGGGATCAGGCGTCGGGGGAGTTGCATACGTCGGCGCTTTCCTGAGTGGAGAAGTTTATCAGCCGGCTTGGATTTTCACCGGCGGTTTCGGCAGCAACGATAAAGGTATTGCGGAAGCCGCTTCGCACGAAGTCGGACATAATTTGGGTTTGAACCACGACGCAACATCAACTCAAAGCTATTACGGCGGACACGGCGTATGGGCGCCGATTATGGGTGTCGGATACAACAAAAGCGTGTCGCAATGGAGCAAAGGCGAATATCCGGGCGCTAATAACAATGAAGACGATCTGGCGATTATGCAACAATACACACCGCTAATCGCTGACGACTACGGCAATACAACTGCCACAGCAAATGTGTTGAGCGGCACTAGTTTTAACGTCTCCGGTTTGATTACGACCAGAACCGACGTTGATGTGTTCAAATTCATAACCGGTTCAGGCAATGTTTCCATTAACATCAATCCGGCGCCGCGCGGAGCAAACCTGGATATTAAAGCTGAGATTTTGGACTCCGCCGGGAATGTGTTGGCGACTTCAGATCCGTCGAGTTTTAGTCTGGGAAGCACATTCCCGGCAGGATTGTCAGCCGGCTTTAATCAAACTCTTTCGGCTGGTACTTATTATTTAAGAATTGACGGCGCCGGCAGCGCCGGCGACGACTCATCGGCGGGTTATTCCGATTACGCCAGCATCGGGCGATACAACTTAACCGGAACACTCCCATCAACCGGCGGCAGTTCGCAGCCACCGATTGCCGTCGCGTCAATCAATGGCGCAGCTTCAGGCACAACGCCTTTGACAGTTAATTTCTCAAGCGCCGGCTCTTTTGATCCCGACGGTTCGATTGCCGATTACAGTTGGAATTTTGGCGATGGAACCATCTCGACCGCTCAAAACCCGTCTAAGGTTTACAATTCAGCCGGAACGTTTACCGCCGTTTTAACCGTCACGGATAATAGCGGCTTAAAGGGCGCAAACAGCGTAGTAATTGCAGCTTCTAATCCTGTGACTCCGACGCCGACTCCGACGCCGGGTGTGCGAACAAATGTTGCGTTAGCATCAAACGGAGCAATTGCGACGGCTTCATCATTTTTAGCTAATTCAATACCATCAATCGCAATTGATGGAATACGTAACTGGGCAACGAGCGGAGCGTGGAAAGATTCAACGCCTGATAGTTACCCGGATAATCTGCAGGTAGATTTCGCAGGCAGTAAAACAATCGATGAGATTGATGTTTACGCCGTCAAGGATGATTATTCAAATCCAACGAATCCGACTGAAAGCGAGACATTCAGCACATATGGAATAACAAATTTTGACGTTCAATATTGGAATGGAACGAGTTGGATGGCGGTATCGAACGGAAGCATTACAAATAACAATAAAGTGTGGACGAAAGTTGTCTTTGGGGCAATAACAACGACAAAAATCAGAGTAGTCGTCAATAGCGCGCAATCTAACTACAGCCGAATCGTCGAACTCGAAGCCTGGAGCGGCGGCGGCAGCAATCCGACACCGACGCCGACTGTCTCTCCGACTCCGAATGTTACTCCGACTCCATCCGTCAGTCCGACTCCATCTGTTACTCCGACACCGGGCATACGAACCAACGTTGCAGCTACTTCAAACGGCGGCTTTGCTTCTGCTTCATCTCAGCTTTCTTTACCTGGCATAGCCATTGACGGAGTGCGAAATTGGGCGACATCCGGCGCCTGGAAAGATTCAACACCCGACAGTTATCCCGATTGGCTGCAAGTTGATTTCAATTCAAGCAAATCAATCAACGAGATTGTGGTTTATGCTGTGCGGGATGATTACACAAATTCAACTGATCCCGATGACAGCACAACGTTTAGTGTTTACGGCATTACAAATTTCAACGTTCAATATTGGAACGGCTCAAATTGGATAACCGTGACCAACGGAAGCATTGCAAACAACAACAAGGCAGTAACTAGAATTACGTTTGCACCGATTACAACAACAAAAATAAGAGTCGTCGTAAACGCGGCACAATCAAGCTACAGCAGAATTGTCGAACTCGAAGCTTGGAGCGGCATTGGAAACATTTCTGCGGATTTAATATCTCAGGAAAATTCTAATGCTCAAGATGGAAGCAGAACGATTATTGAGGCGTTAGAAAAATTGTTCAGTTATTCTTATACCACTTTAAAAAACAGAATCTGGAATCGGACATCTGAAGATGTAATGAACCATAGAAAGGATTCAACTTAAGCGTTAAAAATAAATTGTTTTTAGCACCGCAAAATTAAAATACTACCTAAATTTTTAGGCGAGACTCATCTCCATAAAGAGCGTTTCGCTGTAAGGATTATGATAATACGGCGCGATTTCCCGAAATCCGTGCGATTCGTAAAGCGCGAAGGCTTTCGGCATTTTCGGCAAATATGTATCGAGCCGTATTTTTTCGTAGCCGATAATCCGCGCTTCCTCAATTAGTTTTTCAATCAACAAATTTCCGATTTTCTGCCCGCGAAAATTTTCTCTGACGAAAAGCCGCTTCATTTCGCAAATTCCGTCTTCGAGTTTTCGCAAAGCGACACAGCCCGCGAGTTTTTCATCCACCGAAGCAAGCAGCAATCTGCCGTCCGGTTGCGCGTAATTTCCCGGCAGATTTTCGACTTCTTCGTCAAAATTCTGAAAACATAATTTCAGTCCGAGCCACGATTCGTATTCGCGGAAAAGCGTTCGCGCCTGTTCGATTTGTTCGGATGTTTCGGCGTGAATAATCATAAAACACACGGAAATTCTTCAAATTATTTTTAGAGTTTTAGCAAAAAGTTATTTTATGACGGCGAAATTTCGGCTAAAATTTCATCAATCGCCGCCAGCGTTTCGGCAGAAAGTTTAACGCCCGAAGCCGCCGCGTTGTCGGCGATTTGTTCCGGTTTTGTCGCGCCGATAATCGCCGAAGAAACTCGCTCGTCGCGCAAAACCCACGCGAGCGCGAGCTGCGCCATCGAAAGATTTTCGCTTTCGGCGAGTGGCTTTAATTTTTCGACCGCCGCTAAAATTTTATCGTCAAGTAAGCGACCGATAAATACATTCATCGCATCGCTGGCGGCGCGTGAATCTTTCGGAATCGGCTGACCGGCTTTATATTTTCCCGTCAAAACGCCTTGTCCGAGCGGCGACCAGACGATTTGCCCGATGCCGTTTGCCGCGCACACAGGAAAAACTTCGGTTTCCGGCTCGCGCCACAACATCGAATATTGCGGCTGACTCGAAACGAATTTTACAACTCCCGTCATTTCAGCGGCGGCTTCGATTTGTGCCGCGTTCCATTCGCTGAAACCGATGTAACGCGCCTTGCCTTCCTGCACGACTTCCGACAGCGCGATCATCGTTTCTTCGAGCGGCGTGTTTTCGTCGTAACGATGACATTGATAAAGGTCAACATAATCGGTTTTCAGACGTTTGAGCGAATCGTTCAACTGTTTGTGAATCTGAACGCGCGACAAACCGCTGTCGGTTTCGGTCATCGGAAAAAAAAGTTTCGTCGCCAAAACGTAAGAATCACGCGGGCGATTACGCAGAACTT
>JALYQJ010000433.1 GCA_030855875.1 Acidobacteriota bacterium | reverse complement strand
TCACCGGATTGTTCCATCAATGTTTGATACGCCGGTAATATAAAAGCGTTCAAAAAATCTGTCGCTTATTTTTCGCCGCGTTGCTTGCCGGGCAATCTTACAATCGTATTCGCCCGCCGAAATAAATTTTTAATCTGGATCGCGCTGTTTTTAATATTTGTGGTTTTCGGCGGCACGGAAATTTTCGTCGCGCTTTTGGCTTAATACTTAAATCGGAAAACTTTCTACAGTTGTTTACGTCACGAGAATTTGACGCGCCCGCCCGAAAAATAGTATTTTACAAAAACCTCATAAATTATCGGTCTTATAATATTATTCGCTTTTCTAAATTCTAAAATAAAAATAAGGAGTTACCGATAAATGACTAAATTTCGATTTTTCGCGGCAATTTCAGGATTTTTTGCAATCGCCTTCGCTTTTTCCGCATTGAATTTTATATCTAACGCGCAGCAATTAAAGGCAGACCAAAATTTCGGGACAAAAAGTCCGCTTATTATCAAGGACGGCAGATTCTGCGGAACTGACCATAATCCCGAAAAAATTTCTCGAATCGAATCTGATTTTGCCGCCCGTGCAGAACAGTTGAGAGCTGAGGCAAGCCCGGAAGTTGCAGGCGGCACAATAGATGTTTATTTTCACGTTATCAACAAAGGCGACGGCGTTTCTAACGGCGATGTAACAACCAGAATGATAAATAATCAAATGGCTGTTTTAAACGATGCCTTTAATTCAAGAGAGAATCCGTGGGGCTGGTCATTCAACCTTGTTGCGGTTGACCGCACGACCAATGCGGTCTGGTATGACGGCTGCTACGGTTCGAGCGAATCGGCAATGAAAAGTGCGCTTCATCAGGGAACCGCAGACGATTTGAATATTTACACCTGCAATCCGAGCAACGGTATTTTAGGCTACGCGACTTTCCCCTCCGGCTATAAAAGCGCACCGGACAGAGACGGCATTGTTCTGCTTTACAGTTCGTTGCCCGGCGGAACTGCCGCACCTTATAATCTTGGCGATACGGCGACTCACGAAGTCGGACATTGGATGGGTTTGTATCATACTTTTCAGGGCGGCTGTAATGGAAAGGGCGATTATGTCGAGGACACGCCAGCCGAAAAATCTCCGGCATTCGGATGTCCGCAAGATCGCGATACCTGCGTCGGCAGCAGATTTCCCGGAATAGATCCGATTGAAAATTTTATGGATTATACTGACGATGCTTGTATGTATCTGTTTTCGACGGGTCAGGATTCACGAATGGATTCGATGTTTACGACTTATCGTTACAACAAATAAATATTTAATCAATTAAATTTTGATACGGAAGGCTTCTTTTGAGGCTTTCCGTTTTTTTGTAAAGATAAAAAAGTTTACTCTATTGCCGGATGCACAAATTCGTTTCCTTCAATCAAAAAATCTTCTGCGCCGAAGATGCTTTCGTTACTGCCGCCGCGTCCGCCGCGCTTTACGGCAGAGGCGTTTTTACGACAATTGCCATTTACGACGCGAAACCTTTTTTATGGGAAAAACATTGGCGAAGATTAAACGAAAACGCCGCTAAATTGGGGATAGATTTATCGGATTTTACCGAAGAAAAGATTCTTAACGCACTTCATAAAATTTCCGTTACAAATAAACTGTCGAACGTCCGCGCCCGTTTGACGTTTTTCGACGAAACATCGGGCGGAATTTGGTCTTTTCAAGGCGAACGAAAAACGAGTTTATTGATTATGACAGCTGATCTGCGCGATGTTTCCGCCGATTTTCGTTTAACCGTTTCTCCTTTTCCCGTCAATTCTCTTTCGCCGCTGACAAACTTAAAATCCTGCAATTATCTGGAAAAGATTCTGGCTTTAGAAGAAGCGAAAAAGCGCGGTTTTGACGAAGCCGTGCGAACGAACGAACGCGGCGAAATTGTTTCGGCGTGTATGGCGAATATTTTTTGGGCGAAAGGCGAAAAACTTTTCACCGCACCGCTTCGCGCAGGTTGTTTGGCTGGCACGACGCGCGAATATTTGATGGAAAAATTACAATGCTTTGAGATTGAGACAGGATTGGAAGATTTGCGAAACGCCGACGCAATTTTTCTAGCTTCGGCAGGAATCGGAATTGTTCAAATCGGCGAGTTTAAAAACCGGATATTTGAAGCAAAATCGAATAACATTACCCGAATAATCGCAGACATTTATCCACGAAAAAACACGAACTAATCGAAAAGACCGTATTTCCGAATATTTCGTGCAATCTTCCGAATGATATTTTTCAGCTTATCCGGCGGTTTCAAACAAAGCCAAAATTTGTTTGCCCTCGCTCGAACGCGGGTCAATCGTGCGAATGTGCTTCGGACCCTGCATTTCCCAAATCGCCGTGACGCTTCCCTCTTTTTCTACCGCGTGATATGAAACATCTTCCGGGTTGACAGCTTCCGTTTCTTCCGCTGTTGTTACTTCCGCTGTTGTTTCTGCTGTTTCTGCTGTTGACGTTTCTGCCGTTTCGGTCGCTTCAGCCGCTTTTACTGCTTCTTCTGACATCTATTTTAAAAAATCTCCTTTAATTTAATAACTCTAATTTAAATAAATTGTTAATATATCCTGAATTCTGACACAATCAACCGGATTTTGTCGAGTTTCAGAAGTTAGTTACTTCTTTTTAATTCTAATTCGTAAAACCGAAAAGCGTTGTTCGGCTGGTCAATTTTAAGTTTGCCGGACTTGCCGTTTTTGTCAATCGTAAACGTTACGAAGCCGGTCGAGAAACCCTTATGTTCACGGCATTGCGTCCGGCAAATACTGTTCTTTGTTCTCGGCGATGATTTTTTCGACTAAAACGTGAGTCGAAATTTGTCAAAACAGATGCTCGCTCTCATACAGCTTTCTCCTGAAACTGCGGCGGTGAAAACTTTTAGAAAATAACCGAAAACGGCAATTGTAGAGTAAGGCAAACACAATATTTTGGACTGTGAATTTTGGCTCGCGGATTATTTTGCGAAAGTTCTGTAAGTTTTGTTTGATTTGTCGGCGACAATGTATTTGAAGGAGATAAAAGCAAAAGTCATTGCTTTTATCTCCTTCAAATACGAATAAGTTTTACTTTAAACTTCCTGCGCGGCGGTTTTGGCTTCGGGCGTGTTGTATAAAATTCTTGTGCAGCTTTCGCAGGTGATGATTTGGTCGCCTTTTTTTACTTCGAGCTGACGCTGCGGGCGGAGTTTCATAAAACACGCGCTGCACGAGCCGCCTTTCACTTCGGCGACGGCGATTCCGTCGCGACTGCGCTGGGTTAAGCGATTGTAGACGGAGGCGAGCTGCGCGGGGAGCGTGACGAAAACTTCCTGTCGTTTTTTCGATTCGGATTCAAACTCTTTGCGGTGTTTATTGAGTTCCTTGTCAAAAGCCTTTAACGCCGCGTCCCGATTGGCTTCGAGCGAGCTGATTTCTTCGGCGCGTTCCTCTAAAACCTTTTCGACTTCTTCGACGGCGGTCATTTTTTCTAACACCTGCGTTTCAAAAGCAGCGATTTGTTTTTGCAGCGCGTCGGTTTCGCGCATTGCGGTTTCATATTCCTTTTGATTTTGCGCGTGTTTCAGATTGCGGTCGGCGCGTTCGTGATACGTTTTGTTTTCGGCGATTTGTTTTTCCAGCGCGTCGCGTTCGGCTAAAATCCGGTCGCGGTTTGCCTGTATCTCACGAATAGAAGAGGCGTGCCGTTCAAACTCTTGTTCGATACTGGCACGCCTTTCTTCTGCACTTTCGATTGATATATTTAATCGGCGAATATTGGTGTCGGTGATTTGCAATTCGATCAACTTCTCTAATTCTGACTTCACTTGGATAAAATTCTCCTGTTAAAACAACTTATTAAAGTAATCTTATTTTAACCTAGAAATCCGAAAAAGAGAAAGGCTATCGAATTTGCGCGACTTTTACAATTTAACTTTCGCCGAGAAAAATTTGAAAATGGCGATTTAAGTTATTTGAATCAAACAAAATGCGTCTGCCGCCGTTTTCCGCCGTAAACCAGACCGGCGCACCATTTAGTTGAACGAGCAGTAATTCGGCGTTGTGTTTCGCCATACCGAAATGCGTAATGCGGGCGGCGGCGAGCGCACCGCCGCGCATAAATCCGTCGTTCGGTGTGCGCGTCCAACCCGCTTCGACGGTCAGACATCTCACTCCGTGACGCACACGCAAAAGCGAACCGACCAGAGAAGCATTGGCAAAACCGAAACGATGCGGATTTTCGTTTTCAATCGCCAATTGCGGATTGTTCCCGGCAATTTCGAGCAGCAACCCGAACAGCCATTGGACGCTCGTTTGCCGGACGGCATCGTTTACTGCTTTGAGCTTGAGATATTCGGCAACATCGCGGCGACCGTCGGATTCGGCTTTAGCGAGAGCGTTTTCGAGCATTCCAGCCCAAACTTCGTCGAGTTCCTGCATAGACTTCGAGCATAAAACCGTCGGGCGGGAAATGCAATTTCGTGGTATTATTTTATTTTAATGATGAATGGGTTTTAATGGTGAATGGTGAATGGTGGGGATAAACATTATCTTACCGGGCTTTTGCTAAAGATTCGATGAACAAAAGAATTATATTCATTCACCATTTACCATTAAAAAAGAATAAAGTTATGAGAAATTTTGCAGTTATAATTTTATTGATTTTGTTTTCGTTTCCGGCGTTTGCTCAAAAGCCGAAAAACGGTAAAAAGCCAGTTGTCGCCGCTTATACAAAACCCGTCAAAACGTCCGAAACTCCGGTTAGCGAAGCGGACGAATTCGTTAAAGCCGTCGCCGTCGAAAATGCGTTGGAACGGATTACGGCTCTGCAAAAATTTATCGCAAATTTTCCGCAGTCAACCGAAAAAATCAAAGCGCAGGAACTCATTGTTACTGCCCGCGCTGCTGTCGGTGATGAAAAACTTCGTCTGAGCGAAACCGAAGGCGGAATCGAACTCTTCAAACTCGCCGTCAAAGATGCGCCGCAAACGGTTTCCGACAAATTTTTCAATGAGATTCTGCTTCAATTTCCGACCAATCTTTTCTGGCGCGGACAGCAAGCCGCCGCACTCGAAATTGCGCGGATGATCGAAGCGAAAGCCGAAGGAAACGCCAAACAAACGCTCGCTCTGGCGACGTTTTATCTCGGTGTGGAAAACGCCGCCGAAGCCGAACGTCTGGCGAATAAAGTCATCGCGCTCGACACTTTTCTGCCCGCCGCTTATCAAACTTTAGGTCTCGCTTATCGCGTCAATTTTCAATTGGAAGAATCGGCAAACGCCTACGCCAAAGCGTTGGAATTCGACGCGGAATCAATCGCCGCCAAACGCAGTCTGGCGGAAATGAAACGCGCCGTCGGGAAACCGGACGAATCAGCCGCGCTTTACCGCGAAATTCTGGCGAAGGAAGAAACCGATGTTTCCGCGCAAACCGGCTTGGCTCTAGCGTTATTCGACGGCGGAAAACGCGCCGAAGCCGAAGCGGAAATGTCGAAATCGCTCACCGCCAATCCGAACAATTTGCCGCTGCTCGTCGGCGCGGGGTATTGGTATGCGGCAAATAACGATGGCGGAAAAGCCGTTGAACTGGCGGGAAAAGCCGTCGAAGTCGAGCCGCGCTATACTTGGGCGCATATTGCGCTCGCACGTGGATTTATGCGGCAAAATCGCCCGCTCGAAGCCGAACGAACGCTGCTGGCAGCCAGACAATACGGAAATTTTCCGACGCTCGATTACGAGTTGGCGGCAGCGCGGCTCGCGGCTGGGTTTTACCGCGAAGCGGCTGAGGCTTTGAAACGAAATTTTGTCGTCAAAGGCGAAACGATTGAAACACGGCTCGGCGGTCGCCTTGTAAAAGAATCGAAAACTTTTATCGAACTGCTCGAACTCGAACGCCGTGCCAGTATTTTTCAACCGCAGACGGCGGACAATTCCGAATCGGCGGAAAAGTTAAAAACGCTGCTCGATTTCAGTCAAAAACTCGAAGCGGCGGCGGACGAAACCAAAATTGGACGCGCGGCTGAAGAATTCGCTAAAGGCGACGATAAAATGAAGCTGCACCGGCAATTATACGCCGCCAATCGTCTTTTGCAGAATAATAAATCATTGCCGAAAGCTCTGGAACTCGCGCAGTCAGCCGTCGGAAAAACCGATGCCGCGCTCGATATGCCGAACGCTTCGGCGGCGGTTCTGGCAGATGAACTTTACGAAAGCCGGACGCTTGCCGCGACCAGAAACCAATTTCTTCTCGTGCCGGAAGTTCCGCGCCAAACGCTTTCCGCCGTTTTGCGCGGACGAATTGAAGAAATCAGCGGCTGGACGCTTTATCATCAAAACAAACCGGCGGAAGCCGTCGTTCATCTGAAACGCGCCGTCAGCGTTTTGCCCGAAAAAAGCGCGTGGTGGAATTCGAGTATGTGGCGGCTCGGCGCGGCACTACAAGCCGACGGAAAAGACAAGGAAGCACTTGACGCTTATATCAAGAGTCTGCCGAAAGATGCTTACGACGCAGGAAAATATTCGATTGTCGAAGCTCTCTATCAAAAAATTAACGGCAGTATCGAAGGTTTGCAGGACGCGATTAACGCCCAAACAAAATCCGCCAAAATTGTCGAAAGACAAGGCAAATCCGCCGAATCGTCGGCGCAAAATACCGAATCCGTTAATCCGAGAACGGAAATTCAAGCTGCCGCGCCCGCCGAAAATATTCCGACCGCCGGAATCAATCAGCCGCAGCCAAAAGTAAGATTTCCAAAAGAAGTTCCGGTGCAGATAGAAACCGTAAAAGTAAAACCAAAAGAGACGGAAACAGTAAAAACAGAGTCGGAAAAAGTTGAGCCAATAAAAATTGAAGCGGAAAAATCTTCAGAACAGGTTGCGGCAACGGTGACTCCGGCAAATGAGGAAGCAAAGCCGGTTTCAACCGTCGAAGTTCCGGCTGAGGAAGTTAAAACGACACCGAACCCGGAACCGGAAAAGCCGATTGTTGTTAAAGAAGAGTCGGTTAATTCGGAAAAAACCGTCGCTGTCGAAGAAAAGCCGATTGATTTGGAGAAACCGGCAATCGTCGAAGAAAAGCCGGTGATTGTTGAAGAAAATCCGATTCCAATCGCTCCGAATCCGGTAGTAACGGAAAATAAACCGACAACCGAAAATCCGGCGGAAACGGAAAACAAACAATCGATTGAAAATCCGGTAAACCCGGAAGACAAAACGACGACGGAAAGTTCGGTGCAACCGAAAACGGTTGCGGATGTAAAAACTGAAACGATTGCGGAACCGCAAGTTGAACCCGTTTCAGAAAAAATTGCAGACCTAAAAACCCAGTTTCCGCGTTCGCCTAAAACAACGGGGAAATCAAAGGTTTTGACCAAACAACCGGAGAATGCAAAAACCGCCGATGCTCAAACGGATTCACCAAAACCGCTTTTCGAGCCGGTCGTCATCAATATTCCGAAAGCTGAACCGGAGAAAACGTCCGCTTCCGAAAAAACTGCGGACAAAGAGCCGATTATCCCCAAAAGCGATTCGCAAAACGAAAATCCCGAACCGCCTTTAACCGAAAACCCGAAAACGGACGAAGTTCCGGCGGAAGAAACAACGCCGGTTAAAAAGCCGGTTGAAGAAAATAATGTTTTGGAGAATACCAGACTGCGCGTTTTCGTTACGGAAAACATTCCGGTGACGACGAAAATTTCCCGCGCTGAAATTCCCGCGCAATGCACAATCGTTGTCGGTCAGGAAAATATTTCTCTGCTCGGCGGCGGCGGAAGTCTGGGAATTTTAGTCGGCTTCAAAGAAAAAATTGATTTGAAACAATTGAAAGCCGTTTCGCAAAGTCCCGACGACATCGAAATCGTTTTTGATTCCGAAATCGGCGAAATTTCCGGTCGCTCGTTTTTTGTCGTCAAATCAATCAACACCGTCAAAGGCAGCTATAAAGTGACGTTTGAAGCACCTTGCGGAAAAAAGGAAATTATGGTGAAAGTGCGCTAATTAACGTCAGCGCAAGATAAGAGAGAATAGCCACAAAAAGGCACAAAAAACTCAAAATTTAAATCAAAAATATTTGTGTATTTTGTGTATTTTTGTGGCTATTCTTACGTTTTATAACGACTGACGGCTGAGATTGAAACTGTTGCGATGGTTGCCAGAAGCAGAAAAAAGAAAGCGTTCGACGGTGTGCGAAGCGGAAAGTCGAAAAAGCTGTGAATCAAAATCCCGAAACAGCCCGCTAACGCGCCGCGAGCCGCGCTTTTTCGGTAAATGCTGTCCGCCGTTTCAATTGCGGACGCGCTTTTTCTGAACAAAAGATAAATAAACGCCGCGACGCAAGCGAAACCGAAAATTCCGGCATCGGCTAAAATTTGTAAATACTCGTTGTGCGCCTGCTCGATGCGAAAAGTTCCGTTCCAGGTGTCGTAAACGGTAAAAGCCGCGCCGAAAGCGTTGAGTCCGGCTCCTAAAATCGGATAATCGAAAAAGATTTTCAGAGCGACCGCCCAAAAATGAGTTCTGCCGCTGCTTACATCACCCGAACTCGACAAACCGATACCGCGCAACAGACTCTGGTCGCCGCCGAGCATAATCACCGCGCCGAACAGTCCGAAAATTATCGCTAAAATACCGGCGATCAGCAAAAATTTGCTTTTGTTGGTTTCAGTTTCCATCGCCGACGATTCGCTCTTTTTCGCAAGTAATCGAGGAATTGCCAAAAATCCGAGAACGCCGAAAAAGCTCAAAATTCCGCCGCGCGAACTCGTCAAAATCAGGGCGATTCCCATAATCGAAGCGGCGATAATGAGCAGCAGATTTTTGTCTTTTTTAACGCCTTTGCCGAACAGAAATCCGAGCGTCAAACCGAGCGTCATATTCATAAACGCGGCGAAATGATGCTGATTGACAAACGAAGCGAACGGAATCGCCTGCGGTGTCGGGCGTAAACCGTAAATCGCCGCCGGATCCGTAAGACGCTGAAGAATACCGAAAAACGCCATCAATCCGCCGATAATAATTATCGTCAGCACGATTTTTTGCAGCCGTTTCTGATTATTTATAAAAGTCAGTGCAGCGGCGAAAAACACAAAATAAACGATTAACTGAATAATAAAAAATCTGGTTGCGTAAGGGTCGAGCGAGAGCGAATTGACAGCGGGAAAATTCAGCAAATCGCCAAAAACATTGTTCCGAAGCGGCAAAAGCTGAATCAATCCGATTGCGATTAATCCGAGAAGCGGAATTTGCAGCGAACTCGAATTAAACCGAAACTCCTTTGTGAAAAACGCTTCGAGAATCCAAAAAACCGTTATCGCACCGCAGACAACGGTCAAAATCCCGAGCGACCAGCTATCAACTGCGCCGTAAGCGACGACTGAGAAAACGGGAATTATGCAAATTAGGAGAAAAATCAACGCGCTCAAACGCGACGGTTTTTCCGCAGGTGCGGCATCATCGAACCATTGCCGGTGTTCATTTTTCTTTTCGGTTTTTTCCATTACTGTCTTTTTACTGATTATTTGCCGCCGTCAAACTAAAATCGTCAAACCAAATTTTCCCGGAAATCGGACAAATCAACGATTGACAGTTTTCGCGCGTCAGGCGAATTATAACGGCTTCGGTAGTTTTGGCGGTCGTAAAATTGATCGCCGCATTTGTCCAATCGGCATTGCCCGCAATCGCGGCGGTCGAACCCAAAATCTTGCCGTCGGCAGCATCCGCGATTTCCCATTTCAGTCCGGCGGAGGTTTTTAGTTCAGCTTTGAAAAACACCGAAAGACGATAAGATTTTTCCGGCGCGACCGTGGCAGTCTGCGAAACCGGACGAAAAGTTTTGCCGTCGGTAGAATTGAAAATCAGCAGCAAACTGCGCTCGCCGCTGCGACGAATTTGATTGTCCAATCCGATTTGCGGCTGGCTGCCGTCGGCGATTTGCCATTCAAAAATGCCCGCGTTCTGCATTTTCACGTCCGCTTCAAAACCGCCGTTGGTGATTTGCTCAAACGCCGCATTTACCGCTTCGCCGCCGAAAATCTCGGCTGAAATACGCTGCGCCGCCCGGTATTTTTTCGCCGCCGTAAACTGCCCCAAAAGCTCTTCGCCGCTTTTTTTGAGACCCGTCGCCTTTAACTCAGAGGGCAGCGAATTCCAAATTTCAGAGGCTTCGTCAAAGCGGCTTTGGCGGGCGAGAAAAACGGCGAGCGCGGCGTTTGCTTCCGATGAATCGCCTATCGCCTGTCTTGTCTGCGAAACGTCGCCCTCATAAATTTGCCAGAACGCGCTGATTGCCGGACTCGTCAGATTCGGGTCTGATTGAATCGCGCGGCGAATCTCGGAAACGGCTTCGGCTGATTTTTCCTGCCGCAAAAGCGCGTTTCCGAGCGTCCACCGCACCTGCGCGTAATTCGGCGCAAGCTGTGAAGCCTTTCGCAAAGCCTTTTCCGCGCCGTCAGCGTCGCCCGTCTGCTCACGCGCTCTGCCTAACGCCAGCCAATAAAGATAATTATGCGGCGAAAGGGCAGTCGCTTTTTCGTATTCTTCGACAGATTTTGATAAATCTTCGGGCAGAAAAGTTTTTTCAAGTAAAATCGCCGAAATTTGATGCGTCTGCGGATCGTCGGGCGCGGCGGCGACGGCAATGTCCGCCAATTCCTTAAAATCAGCCTGCGTCGCCAGCGCGTTTGCCAAACACCATTTAGCAAAAAAGAACGCGATTATCAAGCAGAATAAAGCGAGCGCAGAGAGAATTGTCCGCGAAGCGAAGGAATTGATTTTGATGGATTTAACCGGCATTTTATGTAAGCTGAAGATTTTCTTAAAAAGCAATTATACACAAACGGCAGAGCGAATAAGAAAAAGCAGGAAACAATTTTGGTGGATTTAATCAAAATCAACCGGCTCGATTTTCAAATGCGCCCGTTTAAGATCAATGTCAATATCGCGGCAAATTTCCTTCAATTCTTTTATTCGCTCCGGTGAGAATCTTCGGGATGAAATAAGAATTTCCTCCACTTCGCGCTCGCGGCAAATTTCCTGCAAAGAACCGTTGCCGCTGAAAACGCGCAGCCCGTTGATGACTTTATCTTTTTTGAGCGGATCGTCGTCAACAAATCCGATTGGCTGATAATTCCATTCAGGATTGTTTTTGAGTTCGCGCAAAACCATCTCGCCGCCGTCGCCCGCGCCGTAAATTAAAACCTTGCGCCCGTCGGTTGCGGTCGGCAGCGGCAGAATCTGACGAATAAACCGAAACGCCGTCCGGCTTCCGGCAATGGCGAAAAGCAGTATGATTGCGTCGAGCGCGAAAACCGAACGCGAGAAATTTTCAAAACGCCATAAAAACAAAATCGCCAAAACGCTTAAAATAGAACCGAGCGCGACGGCTTTCGTAAACGTCACGAAATCGCCGATGCTCGTGTAACGCCAGAGTCCGCGATAAACACCGACTACTAAAAATGCCGTAAGTTTCAGAACTATTAGCAACGGCAAGGTTTTAACAAACAAATCCCAATTCGGACCGTCTTCAAATGAACCCAATATAAAAACATACGCCGCGTAATAAGAAAGCGTAATTAGAAGTCCGTCGAGCAAAACCTCGAAAACGCGGCGTTTGTAGGAAATGTTGACCAAAAAACCGAAGACCGCGTTATTTTTCTGAGCCAATTCCGCATCCTGCCGCTCGTAAACCTGCACTTTCGAGAGATAAACACCGATAATTGTCAAAACTATAATAAAAATCAAAATTACGGCGAAACTCTGGGTCAGAGGCAGTTGGACGACGAGCAGCGAAAGCAAACCGGCGACGACGGCGAATCCGTAAAGCATCAAAACGGCGGCGCGTTCCGAAAGTCCGAGCGCGACAAGGCGGTGCGATGTATGATCGCGTCCGCCCTGCGACGCTTTTCGTCCCCACATTTTACGCAGAATCGTGACGAACGTCGTATCGAAAATCGGCACTAACAAAATCAAAACCGGAACGGCGAGAATCGAAAATATTCCGCGCGAACGCCCGCCGGTTTGATTGAGCAAAACCGAACTCGCCAGTAGAAATCCGACGAACATCGAGCCGCAATCGCCCATAAAAACCGAAGCCGGATTGAAATTGTAAACGAGAAATCCGACGAGCGCACCGACAAAACACGCAACGAATAAAAGTTCCGGCATCTGCCCGTTCGCGCCGAAACCGACGGCGAGCGAAAACGCGCCGACGGCGGCGATTCCGGCTGCCAGTCCGTCCATATTATCAAGCAGATTTATCGCGTTGGTGATACCGATGAGCCAGAAAACCGTTATCCAAATATCAATCACTTCGTATCCGGTAATCGGCAGAGAAAGCCGGAATCCGATGACGATAACCGCGCCGATGAGCTGCCCGATAAGTTTTTGATACGGTTTGATATTGAGTAAATCATCAATCAATCCGACCAAAAACAGAAACGAGCTGCCGCCCATAATTATCAGCGATTCCTTCGTTTTCGGGACGAACAGCAGATACATAAAAAGCGTCGTCAGGAAAATGGCAACGCCGCCGAACATCGCCGTCGGTTTTTTGTGCCAGCGGTCGGATTGCGGCTTGGCGACCAAACCGCGCCGCCGCGCGTAACCGCGCACGAGGTATGTCAGAATTACAGCCGAGAGAAAACTTGCAGCCGTAACTACGAAAAGATTAGTGGACAGATAAAACATTTTATTTCATTTTCAGTTGTGATTTTTCAATAACTTAATTGAAAAATTCGCCACCGGGAGCGCGGACATCTCTGTCCGCAATATCGCGCCAGCGATGCTAAAGATGTTCGGATTTATTCAGCGTCGCAGTTAACCGAAGCGTTTTTCATCCACTTTCGGCGATATTGCGGACAAGGATGTCCGCGCTCCGACTACACGATAAAGTTCTTTAATATCGCCGACGAGCCGCTCTTTGCTGTATTTGGCTTCGACAAATTCTTTTCCCGCAACCGCCAAACTTTTCTGTAATGTTTCATTTTTTGCCAGATAAATCAAGCCTTTGTAAAAATCTTCGGCGGAGTTTGCCGAAATTTTAATGCCGCGCTCACAAACCGTGAATCCGTCCGCTTCGGTTTGAGTTTCGCCGAGCAAATCAATCACGCCGCCGACCGCCGTCGAAATCACCGGCTTTTCATTCGCCATCGCTTCGATTAATGAAAGCGGCGTTCCTTCGTTAAGCGAAGTAAGCGCGACAATATCGAGTCCGGCGTAAAAAACGTCCGCGTCGTTCCGGTTTCCGAGAAATTTTACCGTTTCCTGCAAGCCGCGTCGTTCGGATTCTTTTTCCAATTCGGTGCGCGAATTCCCGTCGCCGATGATGAGAAATTTCAGCTTTGGCAGCGATTCGTCTGTTTGCCGACGGTAGATTGCGGCGACTTCCAAAAGCAGCGAAACATTTTTTATTTCCGTCAAACGCCCGACGAATCCGACTAAAATTTCATCATCCGCCGCGCCGATTTCCACGCGCAAAATATCGCGTTTTTCGCGTGAACCGCGAAACGGCTGCAAATCAATACCGAGCGGAACAATCTCGAATTGTCCGGCGCGTCCGACACCGAACTGACCGTGAATTTCGTCAAACTGCTGGCGTGTAATGACAATTATTACATCGGTCGCCAGCCGCGCCAGAATCTTCTCGATGATTAGAAATACATTTGTTTTGAGTTTGCCGTAATAACTGTGAAAAATATGTCCGTGAAAAGTGTGAATAATCGTTACCTTTCGCCAGTTCAGCCAGCGATACAAAAACGCCGCCGCTCTTCCGACTGTTCCGGCTTTGGCGGTATGCGTGTGAATAATGTCGGGCTGCTCGATAACGAACCGGCGGTAAACCTTCCAGAGTGAAACAACGTCTTTCGGCGAAAGTTCGCGGCTCATTTCGGGGATGTGAAACGGCTCAACCAGATGATTTTCCGCGAAATAACTCATATCTTCTTCGCCTTCGGGAACGGTTCCCGCCAGCAAAACAGACTGAAATTCGTCGTCGTTCAACTCCTCCGTCAGCCAGACGACGTGCCGGGCAGGTCCGCCGACGTTAAGACGAGCGATAATGCGGACAATTTTCATAAAAGAGTCGAGAGTCGAGAGTCAAGAATCGAGAGTCGAGAGTCAAAGGATGATTTCTCTCAACTCTCGGCTCTTTTATTCTTCCAAACCTAAAGTTTCTCAAATTCATTTTCAGACAAACCCGCTTGCCGAAGAATGCTACGCAGCGTTCCGGTGGCGACTTCCCGGTGACGGGGAACGGTTGCCGTGCGCGTTCCTTGATTCGTAACTTTGGCGAATTTTATGTGACTGCCGGTTTGCCCAACCTCGTAAAATCCCGCCTTCAGCAGCTTTCGTCGAATTTCACGAAAAGATAATGGCTTCAAGCGGCGACCTCAAGTTCGATTTTTTGGACGGTCGGTAAAATGGTGGCGACCGGCGGCGTAAAATGAAGTGTTAAAGCCTCGCGCAAATTTTCCAACGCCTCTTTCTCCGATTCGCCTTGAGAAGCCACGTCAATCTCCAAACATTGCGCGACAAACCATTTGTCTTCCTGCCAGACCACCGCATTCAAATCTTTTTTCATACTAATTTTCCATTGTAAAAATCGTATCGGGATCGTCTTCGTGGCGAATTTCGTCAATTTCCTCCAGTTTGCCTTCGCCCATAAAAAGCCGGTTCGGGCAATTTATGACCACACCTTTTTCGGTCACGCTGACGTTTTTGTAAGCGTGAACGATGCCTTTCGGAATTATCACGGCGGTCGGATTGTCCGCGCCGACAAACATCGTCATCACGCGGCGGAAAGTCGGCGAATCCTCCCGATTGTCCCATAAACGCAGTTTGAAGTTTCCCGTTCCGATAAAACAAAAAAGGTCGGCTTGCTCGGTGTGTTCGTGCGGACCGCGTTGGAAATTCGGCTCGGTTATGGAAATATAAGCCATCGCCGGATAAAATTCTTCGGCGATTTCATCGCGGCGAAAAATTTCGGCGAGCCAGCCGCGTTCGTCAACATATTTTTTCAAAGAATAAACGATGACATCCTGAATTTTCGCTTTTGTAAAAATTTCCTTTTCACTCGCCTGAGTTTGCATTTTTGACCTCCAATTTGTTCGCTCCGGTTTCCGCCACGAGATTCGTCGCGTGCAGCAGACTTTCAAAAGTTCCCGCGTCGGTCCACCAGCCGTCGAGTTCCGCCCACGTCATTTCGCCGCGATTGATGTAATGATTATTGACATCCGTTATTTCGAGTTCGCCGCGACCCGACGGTTCTAAAGTTTTGATAATATCGAAAACCGTCGCATCGTAAAAATAAATACCGATCACCGCGAAATCCGATTTCGGGTTTTGCGGCTTTTCCTCGATTTGCAAAACTTTATCGCCGCCGAGTTCCGGCACGCCGAAACGATTCGGGTCGTGAACCTTTTTCAAAAGGATTTTCGCGCCTTTTACCTGTTTGCGGTAATCTTCGGCGGTCTGGCGAATATTTCCCTCAATGATATTATCGCCCAAAACCACGCAAATCGGCTCGTCGTCGGCAAAATGCTCGACCAGCGAAAGCGCGTCGGCGATTCCGCCTTCGCCTTCCTGATATGTGTAATTTAAATGCTTTAACCCGAAATCCTTTCCATTTCCGAGCAATTTTAAAAAATCGCCCGCCGAATTTCCACCCGTGACAATCATTATGTCGTCAATACCGGCATTTATCAGCGTCTGAATCGGATAATAAATCATCGGCTGATCGTAAACCGGAAGCAGATGCTTATTTGTAACTTTCGTCAGCGGCTTGAGTCTGCTTCCAAGTCCGCCCGCTAAAACAACACCTTTCATAAAAAGTTATATCTTATTTTCTAAATTAAAAATCCTGTTTGATCCAATCAGTTTAGAGATTTTTGCACAAATGCCCCAAACACCGGACATCGCCAGGACAGTCAAATATGGTTCTATATACGGAAGTCTTAGCCGAATCATTGAAATAATTATTACGTGAACTGTCGTACTTGCCAAAAATATTGACAGCAAAAGCGTTAAATAATATTTTCCATCTTCAATTTTGAAAAGATTTATGCCGCCGAGAAAAGCTAAAAAATACAAAGCGGAAAAATAGATAAGCGATGCTGCAACCATTCGGGTTGAATAAGCGTTGGGCAATAAATAAGGTCTCCAATAATCCCAGAATTTTCGGATAAAAAGGTGGAAAGTTCTGCCCGGAGATTCGGACATAGATTTAAATGCTTCATTTTGCCAAAGTTTTTCTCTTTCTCTAAGGCTGAGATTGTAATATCCGGTTGTCTGTTCAAATTTGTGCAATTGCTCTTGAATAGCTCCGTCAGGTCCGATTAAATAAACTCTTATCGCCGTGTATTCTTCCGGTGTCTTTATGCTTCCGTCGTAAAATTTTATGGACATTGGATGATTCCCGAGCCAGAGAGCAAAACCTCCGGCATCATTTATCAAAATAAACTCGCCTGTTTTATAAAAGTTAAGAGTTGTCCATGGAATTATAGCAAGGAATAATCCCAAGATCAGCAAAAACGATTTCGCAGATTTTATTAAAGGGTTTTTTCTTATGTTAAGCAGAAAGATCACTCCAAACAAAGCCAGAGCGACAGGTAGTGCCGACGGACGACAGAGACTCGCTATTCCCCAAATCAAACCTATTAGTAATGATAAAATACCGTTTTGCAGCCGGTTAGATTTTACAAGAAGAAAAACACCGGCTAAAAACAGAAAAGTGTGCAGACACTCGGTTTGAACATCCGTCGCTGAAATAAGGGCAAACGGATTAAAACAGTAGACAATACCGGATAAAAACGCAATTAATTTGTTTTTAAAGATTAGTAAAGCCAGCTTAGCCAGCAATAAAGCCGTGATACTAAAAATCACACTCTGAACTATCAGTATAGCGAGAATAGATTTTGGAAAGACCAGCCAGATTATACTGATGAAAATCGGGTATAAC
>JALYQJ010000430.1 GCA_030855875.1 Acidobacteriota bacterium | reverse complement strand
ACTGATTGCGATGAATTTGCAGACGCTCGAACTAAAGGCGTTTTATGCCGATGCCGTAATTATGGCAACCGGCGGACCGGGAATGGTTTTCGGCAAATCAACCAATTCGCAAACCTGCACGGGCAGCGCGGTTTCGGCGTGTTATCAGCAGGGCGCGAAATACGCGAACGGCGAATTTATACAAGTTCACCCGACTTCGATTCCGGGCGAAGACAAATTGCGTTTAATGAGCGAATCGGCGCGCGGCGAAGGCGGGCGCGTTTGGGTTCCGAAAAATCAGGGCGATGCTCGCAGCCCGAAGGATATTCCCGAAACGGAACGCCGCTATTTTCTCGAAGAAAAATATCCGGCTTACGGCAATCTCGTGCCGCGCGATATTGCGACGCGCGAGATTTTTCAGATTTGTCTGGAAGGCTCCGGTGTCGGCGGCGAAAATCAGGTTTATCTCGATTTGACGCATATTGATTCGGAAACTTTGACGCGCAAACTCGGCGCGATTCTCGAAATTTACGAAATGTTCGTCGGCGACGATCCGCGTCACGTTCCGATGCGGATTTTTCCCGGCGTTCATTATTCGATGGGCGGACTCTGGGTTGATTTTGACCAGAAAACCAATATTCCCGGACTTTTCGCGGCGGGCGAGTGCGATTATTCGATTCACGGCGCGAATCGTTTGGGCGCGAACTCGCTCGTTTCGTGCGTTTACGGCGGATTTGTCGCCGCGCCGTCGGCGATTGATTACGCCAAAAACGTCGAGCGCAAAACGACCGAAACAAACGGCATTCACGAAGCCGAACTTCGCCGTCAGCAAGAAATTAACGATCAAATTATCAAAAACGAAGGTTCGGAAAATCAATACAAAATTCACGACGAAATGGGCAAATGGATGACCGATAACGTCACCGTCGTGCGCTACAACGACCGTTTAAAGGCGACCGACGAAAAACTCGTCGAACTGCAAGACCGTTTCAAAAATATTTCGATCAACGACTCGAATTTGTGGGCGACGCAAGCCGTTCCGCACGCCCGGCAGTTGTGGAATATGCTCGAACTCGCCCGCGTTATAACTTTGGGTGCGCTCAACCGCGACGAATCGCGCGGAGCGCATTACAAACCCGATTTCCCGGATCGCAACGACGACGAATTTTTGAAAACGACGATTGCCGAATGGTCGGCTGAATCGCCGATTATAAGCTACGAAGCCGTTGACATCGGCTTGATCGAACCGCGCAAACGCGATTATTCGTCGGGTAAAGCGAAAGCGGCGGTCGCTCAACAAGCGGAAAAAGCCGGATTGCCCGTGCCGGACGGAGCGGCGCAAGTTCCTGTGCCTTACACCGAACAAAAGCCGGAAAATACGGACAGGCAAAATACCGTCAATGAAAAAGACGCGCAGATCAAAGACGGTGTATCGTTTAAGGAAATCCACGAAAAAGACGAATCCTAAAATGTCAGCTTTAACTAAAAGAAAGAAATATACGCCCGAAGAGTATCTAGCTTTGGAACGTGAGGCAAAAGAAAAGAGCGAATTTCACGATGGCAAAACTATTCCGCGAGCCGGTAGCAATATTGACCACGTTTCGATAATGGTAAATTTTGCATGTGAACTTCACACCCAAATCAAGCAAAAAAATGGGAAGGTTTTGATGTGTGATATGAAAGTCAGAACACCTGATTCACGTTATTTTTTTTATCCAGATATTTAAGTTTTGCTCGAAAAAACAATTTTTCACGATAAACAAACAGATGTTATTTTGAATCCAAGTATAATTGTTGAAATTGTATCGAAAGAAACGGAGGCTTTTGACAGAGGCAATAAATTCTTTGTTTATCAAGAGTTTGAGAGTCTGAAAGAATATATTTTGATTGACCAAAAAATCCCAAGAGGTGAAAAATTTGTTAGAGAAAGTAAAAGAGTTTGGAATTACAGCTCAATTTTAGGTTTGGAAAAGTCTGTTAGATTTGAAACCGTTGAAGCAAAACTCAACTTGAACGAGATTTATCGAAATACTGAAACAGAAGCGTTTTTAACAAATTAAATTATGAGTGAAACGAACGGACACCACGAAAAGAAACGATTGACGAATCCGCCGCAGACGATTGATATTAAAATTCAGCGGCGCGAAAAATTGGAAGCGGCGGCGCATTGGGAAACTTTTGCAATTCCTTATCGCAAAAATCTGAATGTCATTTCCGCGCTGATGGACATCCGCAAAAATCCCGTCACAAAAGACGGCAAACAAACTACGCCGCCGGTTTGGGATATGAGTTGTCTTGAACAGGTTTGCGGTATTTGCACGATGGTCATTGATGGCAGAGTCCGTCAATCCTGTTCAGCTTTAATTGACGATTTGCTAATCGCTTCGGGCGGAAATACGGTAACTTTGGAGCCGATGTCAAAATTTCCGAACGTGCGCGATCTGAAAGTTGACCGTTCGCGGATGTTTGAACATCTCAAACAGGTCGAAGCGTGGATCGAACTCGACGGAACGCACAATCTCGGTCCCGGACCGACGATGTCGCAGGAAATAGCGCAGGAACGCTACGCTTACTCGCGCTGTATGACGTGCGGCTGCTGTCTCGAAGCGTGTCCGCAATATCACGACGATAATTACATCGGACCGCAGGCAATCGCGCAGGCGCGTTATCAAAATATGCACCCGACCGGCAAATTTACGATTGACGAGCGGCTCGAAGGTTTGACGCAGGACGACGGCATCGCCAATTGCGGCAACGCGCAAAACTGCGTTCAGGTCTGTCCCATGGCAATTCCTTTGACACGCGCGATTTACGAAACGAACCGCGATATTACGGTCACTGCGCTGTTCGGCTGGCTGAGAAAATAAATTTCAAAAAACTTTACGTTAAAAAGGCAAGAGCTTAAAACCGGCTTTTGCCTTTTTTATTTTTCTGTTAAAATTTTTCAGTCTGCTGATTTTATCTCAATAATCCAACTCTAAAAATCTCAAATTGATGAAATACGAACAATATTTTTCTCTCATTAAGCGTCTCGAAAAAGAAGCCGAACAAAATCCGAAAGCCTACAAATTTCGCGTGACCGCGCTCGCTTTTCTCGGTTATTCGTATTTTTTGCTGATGGCGATTATTCCGGTCGCGCTTATCGTTCTGATCGCCGTTTCGCTGTGGTTTTACCCGCGTCTTCTTTTACTCACGTTGAAAGTTTTAGGAAAACTGATTTGGCTGATCGCGTTGGCGGGAATCGGACTTTTTAGTGCTTTCGGCGGCGCGATCCGCTCGTTTTTTACGCGGCAGAATCCGCCCGAAGGTTATGAACTAGAGCGCGAAGAAGCACCGCAGATATTTCAGATGATTGATGAAATCAGCGAAAAAATCGCCGCGCCGAAGCCCGATTATATTTTGGTCAGTTCGGCGTTCAATGCGTCGGTTCAAACGTTTCCGCGCCGCGCTTTTTTCGGGAAAGTCACATATTTAACCGTCGGTCTGCCGTTGATGCAGGTGATTTCGCCCGAACAGTTTCGCGCCGTCCTCGCGCACGAAATGGGACACGTTTCAAAAAAACACGGCAGCGACGCGGCTTGGATTTATCAACTGCGAGAAACCTGGGCGCGATTTCTCGAAAATCAGGCGGCGGCGGAAAACGGCAGCGCGTCTTTTTTGTATACCAAATTCGTTGACTGGTATTTTCCGTATTTCAACGCTTATTCTTTTGTTTTGGCGCGGCGGCAGGAACTCGAAGCCGACCGGATGGCGGTTGAATTTTACGGCTCAAAGCCTCTGGCGGAAGCTCTGATAAACATCGAAGTCAAAGCCCGCATACTCGAAAAGGATTTTTGGAAAGACGTTTTCGAGCAGGCGAAAACCGAGCCGCGTCCGCCGGAAAAAACCTTCAGCCGAATGGCGTATCAATTTCGCTCCGAGCGCGATGACGCGAAGGAAATCATCGCGCTCTCGAAAGCTCTCGCCGTCCGCAGCGATTATCACGACACGCACCCGTCGCTCAATGAAAGACTGCATTCAATCGGTTATTCTGCCGCGCCAAATAATCAAACGCTTCCGGCGGTTTCGACCGAAACGGCAGCGCAGATTTATCTCGGAAGTCTGGCGGAAAAATTGATCGAAACCTTCGACCGCGAATGGCAGACGAACGTGGCTCCGTTTTGGTCGCAGCATCACGAATATCTCGGCAAAGTGCGCGAACGTCTGACGGAACTCGAAACAAAATCCGGCGGGAACGATTTAAACGAAGAAGAACTTTACGAACTGGCGCATCTGAAAGCGCAAAATGAAGATTATAATTCGGCGGTTCCGATTTTGCGCGAAATTCTGGAAAGAAATCCGCAAAGTGCGGCGGCAAAATTCGATTTGGGCAGTATTATGCTCGAAAACGAAGACGAAAAGGGAATCGAAATGCTCGAAGAAGCGATGGCTGCCGATATTTCTTTTACGATGCAGGCTTGCGAACAGATTTATGCATTTCTTCACGCGAAAGGTTTTGAGGAAAAAGCAATGTCTTTTTTGAATAAAGCCGAAACTTTTTACGAGGTTTTAACCGCCGCCCAAAAGGAGAGAGAAAACATTACCGACCGCGACGAGTTTGAAGCGCACGATTTGAACGACGAAAAAGTGCGGGCGATTACGGAGAAAATTGCCGGTCACGAAGAAATTACGGCGGCTTATCTGCTGAGAAAAAAAGTTCGGTATTTGCCTGAAAAGCCCTGCTACGTTTTATGTATCGAAACGAAAAAGAAATGGTTTAAATCGAGCGGCGACGTAAAAGACGAACATTTGCTTGAGGTCGTGGTAAACCAAGTCGAGCCGTTCGGGATAAATTTCGCTTTGGTTTTGAAGAAATTCAAACGGGTTCGCAAAGAACTGCACAAAATTCCGAATGCGAAAATCTATCAAAGTTAATTTATGCTTGATTTTACTGGATTGTCGCTAAGACGGAAACATTTTCAAAACGAGTTTCGGGAATATTGGGAACAGCGTTTTCGTTTAGATAGTTTGCCACGTCTTCAAAAGCCATCGGCTCGGCGAAAAAGTAGCCTTGTGCGCCTTCGCAGTTGAGTTTTTTCAACTGTTCGAGCTGCATTTCGTTTTCGACACCTTCGGCGACGACGCGTAAGCCGAGATTTCGCGCCAGCATTATAATGGTTTGAATGATTTCCGTGTTGCCGCCGTTCGGCTGAATCGGAGTGATAAACGAGCGGTCAATCTTCAGAGTCGAAATCGGAAGCTGCATCAGGCAGCTCAAATTTGAATAACCCGTCCCGAAATCGTCAATATTTATTTCGATGCCGATTTCGCGCAGTTGATTGAGCATTTGAATCGCCGTTTCCTTGTATTCGAGAAAAACCGTTTCGGTGATTTCAAGTTTGAGTTTAGTCGGCGGAAAATTCGTTTCATCGAGAATGCGTTTGATGCGTTTGACGAGCATCGGCTGGGCAAATTGTTTGCACGATAGATTAACACTCAGTAAAAGCGGAAAATCTCCACCGAACTCTGCTTCGATGGAGACCATCTGGCGACACGATTTTCGCAGAATTTGCTCGCCGAGCGTGTCTATCAAACCTATTTCCTCAGCCAATGCAACGAATTTTGTCGGCGGAATGTTGCCGAGCGTCGGATGAATCCAACGCGCCAATGCTTCAAAACCTTCAATTTTATTTGTAATCAGCGAAACTATCGGCTGGTAATAAACAATCAGTTCATCCTTTTCGATTGCGCGTCTTAAATCGGTTTCGATCTGCAAAACTTCTTTGGCGGCTTCGTGCATATCCGCATCGAAAATTTCGTGTCTGGCTTTTCCGCCGCGTTTCGCCTGATACATTGCCGTGTCCGCGTCGCGCATTAAATCTTCCGAAGTCAGATGTTTTTCCGAAGCGTGCAGAATTCCGATGCTCGCCGAACTGTAAACTTCATTTCCGCACAAATCGAACGGTTCGGCAAACCTTGTCTGAATGCGCTCGGCAATTTTTACGACTTCGTTCGGGTCGTAATCTCCTTCGACCAGAATCGTAAACTCATCGCCGCCGAGCCGCGCCACCAAATCTTCGGGGCGCAGACATTCCCGCAGTCGTCCGGCAATTTCAAACAGAAGCTGATCGCCGGCTAAATGTCCGAGACTGTCGTTGATAATCTTAAAGCGGTCGAGATCAATAAAAAGAATACTGACTTTATGCGCGGAATCTTTTTGTATTCTCACCAGAGTTTGGTCGAGCCGCGACATAAATTTCGCGCGATTCGGCAGATTCGTCAAAGCGTCGTGCGTCGCTTCGTATTGAAGTTTTTCTTCGGCGAATTTTTTGTCGGTGATGTCCTGAATTTGAAATATCAGGTTCGGATATTCGCCTTCAACGGCACTTGCAGTCGAAACGCTCCACGCCGCCCAAACGGTATCTCCCGCTTTATGCCGGTAGCGTTGCTCCATCTGACAGGTCGGACTCTTTCCTGAAAGTAATTCGTAAATTTTAACCGATGTATCATTCAAATCTTCGGCGAAAAGCATTGATTGAAAATCGGCAGCGAGAAATTCTTCTTCATCGTAGCCCAAAATCCGGCAGAGCGCGTGATTCACTTTGAGCCAATTGCCCGTCGGCGAAACGAGCGCTATTCCGATTGGTGCATAATTAAACGCGCTCCGAAAACGCTCTTCGGATTCGCGCAGAGCAACCGACTTCTTTTCCAGAATTCCGGCATATTGTTCGGCTTGCTCAGCTTGCAAAATGGACATTTCGACGTTTTTGAGATACATCCGGTAAGTCAGATAAACGATAACGATGATC
>JALYQJ010000419.1 GCA_030855875.1 Acidobacteriota bacterium | reverse complement strand
GGTCGGAATTTTTTATCGGATACTGCAAAAAATAAAGTTTGCCGTCTTTTTTCTTATCCTCTTTAACTTCCAAATCCGACAAAACCGTTTTATCTTTCGGACACCAATTGACGATTCTCGTGCCGCGATAAATATTGCCTTCTTCATATAACGAAACGAAAACTTCGCGCACCGCTTTCGACAAACTTTCGTCCATCGTAAAACGCTCGCGCGACCAGTCAACCGAAAGACCTTCGCGGCGAATTTGATTCGTAATCGTGCTGCCGTATTTCTCTTTCCATTCCCAGACGCGGCGCACAAACTCTTCGCGCCCGACATCCTGCGGCGTTTTATGCTCGTCCTTTTTGAGTTGGCGCGTGACCATTAACTGCGTCGAAATTCCAGCGTGGTCAACGCCCACGAGAAACAAAGTTTTGAAGCCGAGCATTCGTTTGCGCCGCGTCAAAACGTCCATTAAAGTATGCTGAAGCGCGTGTCCCATATGGAGATTTCCCGTCACATTCGGCGGCGGAATGACGATTGAAAACGGCTCGGCTGATGGATTTTCGTTTATTTCCGGCGCGAAACAGCCACGCGTTTCCCAGATTTGATAATGATTTTCTTCGGCTTCCTTCGGATTGTATGATTTTGCGATTTCCATAAAAAGTGGAGAGTGGAGAGTGTAGAGTAGAGAGTAAAGAATAGAAATACTGCGCATTTCTTACTCTCCACTCTCCACTCTCTACTCTCTACTCACATAAGAATTCTAAAACAAAAATGGTTAGTTTTCATCTGCGAAGGAAAACTAACCATTTTTGCTTACTGCTTACTGCTTACTGCTTACTCTTTGGGCTTTTCCTGCTCCATTTTTTTGATAATGGCGGCGGTCAGTTGCGGGACGAGTTCCCATGCAATTTCTCTGATCGCTTTATCCGAGATTTTTTCCGCCACTTTTTGCGCGATGGTTTCGATCATTTCGGGCGAAAGACGCGAAAACTGGTTAATTCTTTCACCGCCGCTTTTTTCCGATCCTTTTACCGCCGCCGTTTCGGAAGTTTTTGTTCCGGCGGCGTTTTGAAACGCACTCTGCGGTTTGAATGTCGGGAGTTCGAGCAAATCCAAATCGTCGAAATTTAAAGCGGAAGCAGAAGCGGGCGGCGCAATTTCAAATGATTTTTCGTCGCCGAAACTTTTTTCATCTTCTAAAAGTGAATTTCCCCGTGTTTCGGATTCCGCCATCGCCGGTTCGTTCTGAAATTCTTCGATTTCTAATGTTTCTTCTTTTGAAATTGTTTGATTTTCATCCGATTCCTGATTTGAGTCGGAATTTTCACCGGCAAAATCATAAACGGTCGCGCTGCTCGTCTGAGTGCTTTCTTCGGCAGAATATGCCTGAAAACTTTGTTCGCCGACCGAATGCCTTTGACCGAAATCGGCGGCTGTCGCTTCAAAACTGCGCGGTATTTCAAAATCGGCGTAGCTCGGCTTGCTGATCGAGCGTTCATCCAATTCTTCGGTTGGCGCATTTGACATAAATTTTTGCGTTTCGTCAACCGGCAGACTGCCGATTTGATCCGTTTGAATCATTTCGTCGTCCATTCCCGTATCGTCCAATTGAAAGATATTTTCCGCATTCGCTTTTGGAAATTCCTTCGTATCAACAAAATGCAAATCGGAATCAGAGCTTTCTTCAACGATTATTTCGGGATTTTCCACCGCCGGAGTCGCGGCGACACCGTTTGCCGATTCGAGCAAATCTGAAACTTTGCTGACGAGCTGGCGAATTGATTGAAAAGGTTTGGTCAAATAATCATCCGCGCCGACGCGATAGGCTTCGGCTTCGTCAAACGGCTCGAAGGAGCCGACCAGTAAAATGACCGGAATTCTGCTCGTTGCCGCGTTTTGCTTGATTTGTTCGCAGATTTGATAGCCGCTTAAACCCGGCATATTAACGTCAGCCAATACTAAATCTGGCGCGGACTGATGAATTTTTTCCATCGCCGAATCGCCGTCCCCGACGGAAATCACTTCGATTCCTTCATCGGCAAAAGTCAGATTGACGACCTTTTGAATCGTTATCGAATCGTCTGCCAACAGCAGCTTGCGTTTTGACACGGTTGATTTCGCTCCTTATCTCGAACTATTGAAAATGTTTTACGGGAAAATACTTTTGATTGAAAGCTATCATTCGTTAAAGTTTACGTCAAGAAAATTCTGCAATTTATTTTATTCGCTTTGTTTTTTTCCGGTTATTTTTTCGCCCTTTTTTTAACTTTTTTGGGCGAACATTCGCAGCATCGTCTGCAATTGCGAACTGGTAAAAGGTTTCGGCAAAAAGGCAACCGCGCCCGCCGAAAAACTTTCCGACGAAAGCCGCGAATTTTGTTCCGCCGTCATCATTATCACCGGAATTTTCATCAGACGTTTTTCCGACTGCATATATTTAACGAGTTCAGTTCCCTGAATATACGGCATTACGACATCGAAAATCGCGGCGGCAAATAATTCGCCCGACTGCAGAAGTTTATACGCCTCTTTTCCGTCGCGCGCGGAAATTACGGTGTAGCCTTCCTTTTCGACGATGGTTTTGACAAGCCGCAGAATTGCCGGATCATCGTCGGCTACTAAAACCTGCAACTGCGCGTTTTGTGATTGTGGATTCATCAATTAATCGTTTCCTTCTGGAGCGTCCGATTTATACTCTAACAAATTATAGCAGTTTTTTACGAACGCCCGACCAGATTTGCCGCCAAATTTACCGCCGCCTTCATACTCGAAGCGTCCGCCAAACCTTTTCCGGCTATATCGAAAGCCGTTCCGTGATCAACCGAAGTTCTGACCAGCGGCAAACCGAGCGTGACGTTGACCGACGCGCCGAACGACAAACATTTGACGGCAATCGTCGCCTGATCGTGATAACACGAAACAACCGCATCGAATTCGCCTTTGAATCCGCGCAAAAAAATCGTGTCGGGCGAATATGCGCCGCTCACGTCAATGCCGAATTCGTCGCGGCATTCCGCGATTGCCGGTATTATCTCGTTAGATTCTTCCGCGCCGAACATTCCGCCTTCCGAAGCGTGCGGATTAAGACCGGCGACGGCGATTTTTACTTTTTTATTTAGTAATTTTTCCAATGTCTGCGCGGTAAATTTTATCAGATTGATTAGCTTTTCCTTTTTTACGAGTTCAATCGCGTCGCGCAGACTGACGTGCGTCGAAAGCAAAACGACGCGCAAATCTCCGGCGAAAAAACTCATCGCAAATTCCTTCGTTCCGGTTAGATAAGCGAGAAATTCCGTGTGTCCGGGATAATCGTAACCGCCCATTGCAATCGCTTTTTTGCTGATCGGCGCGGTCGCTATCGCGTCAATTTTCTTTTCCCGCCAAAGCCGCACGGCGGTTTCGATGTATTCCGCCGAAGCCGCGCCCGCCGCTGCCGATTCTTCTCCGGCAATCACTTTGCTCTTTAGATTATTTAAGTTGAATACGGCAATTTGCGCCGAATCGGATGAAATTTCATCAGACGTTTCCGCCAGTTCATAATTCAAATTCAAACCGGCGGCGGTTTTTTGCAAAACCGTTAAGTCTCCTATTATTAAAGGCTGGCAAATTGTTCTGAGATTTTCGTCGGCGAGAGCCTTGAGTGTAATTTCCGGTCCGATCCCGGCAGCATCGCCCATCGTTATTCCGATAACGGGCTTTTGACGGGTTGAATTTTCATCTTTTATAACATTCACTAAAACTATTTGATAACTTTTTTAGTTAAGCCGAGTCTTTAATTGAAATCGGAAAAGAAATTAGAAGCTGATGAACGCGGAGCAAGCGAATTGGCGCGAATTATTTTCATAAATTTTCGGTGTATCTTATAAAAATTATCAGAACATCCGCGAAAATCCGTTAAATCCGCGTTTCTCCGCGTCTAATTTTCCCCACTGATTTCAACTCAAATCGGTTTACCCAAAAAAGTTACTCGCCGTTTTCCATTCGGTCTTCGGCTTTATACATATATTTTATGTTATGTTTCGGCAAAAGAAGATTCGGCGCGTCGCTGCGGTTTATTTTGAGTGCGTCAAGATCATACCACTCAATCGTGCCTTCGATTTCTTCGCCGTCGAGCAGAACGATAACCATCAGCGTCCGCGAGTCAATCTGTTTCTTGTAGTAATAAGTTTCGGCATTGGTTTCTATCGGTGGTGCTTTTTTTCGCGTTTCCGGGTTTTCCTGCTGCCGTGAAAAGTTTTTCATTTTGTAAACTAATCTCCTGAAATTTTTTATTGTCAGTAGAGGATTAAACTAAATTTATAAAATCAATCGGCTTGACGGCGAATGAATGTCGGAACATTCATATCTTCGGATTTCTTCGCATCCGAAGGCATATAAACCGGAGCCATTCCGCTGCTTGCAGTCGCCGACGATTCCTGCGGATGCGGCATCGTCATTTGCATTTTACTGTCAAATCCGGTGGCGATGACCGTTACTTTTATTTCGTCTTCCATTCCGGGTTTGAAAACCGTTCCCCAGATAATATCGGCGTTATCGTCGGCTTCTTCTTCAACGATGCGGATCGCGTCTTCGACTTCGCCGAGCGGCATATCTTCGCTGCCCGTGACGTTGATAATCGCGCCTTTCGCGCCGTTAATCGAATCTTCTTCGAGCAGTTTGTAATCGAGCGCGGCGCGCATCGCTTTCGACGCGGCATCGGGTCCTTTTGCCGAACCGATGCCCATCAAGGCGACACCTTTGCCGCGCATAACGGTCGTGACATCGG
>JALYQJ010000412.1 GCA_030855875.1 Acidobacteriota bacterium | reverse complement strand
GAACCAAAAGTTTTATGATTTTTTCATTTTTCATAAAACCGGGGCGAAGCGTAAATGCCAAATATACGCGGGGATACTTCTTCGTTCCTAGCCCGTCAGCTAACCTCGTAGGTGTTGCAAAGAAGTAACAGCAGAAGTTTTGCCTCTATGGCGCGATTTTGTGTGTGCTTCGCGCTCTGTTTTTCAACAAATTCAAGTAGACATCCGGTCTCTTCAAAGAAAAAAGTCCCGTGAATCGTTCACGGGACTTTTTTCTTTTAATTGATTCAAATTAGTTATCAGGAGTCGGCTTCACTTCCGGTTCGCCGCGTTTCTTGAGCTTCGGCGGAGTGCTTGAACTCGAATCGCTGCTCGAATCGCCTGTATCAGTCGCGTCCGGTGCGGGCTGACGTTTTTTCAAAGTCGGTTTTCCGGGATCGCTTTCGTCAAAGTCGCTCGTAACACCGGCTTTGGCGTTGGAGATTCTCATCAAATGTGCTTTGACGCGCTGAAATTCCGAAGTGCTGATGATGTATTCTTCCTTTTCGGAAAATCTCGCTACCAATGCCAAACTCGAATCGCGCCGTTCGAGTGATTGCGGATGTGAAGAGAAAAGTTTGGCAATTGAACCGGGCTTTTTCTTATTTTTCGTTGCCAGTTTTTCAAACATTGTCGCCATCGCCGTCGGATCATAGCCGGATGCGTAAAGATATTGAACGCCTAATTTGTCGGCTTCTTCTTCGGCACCGCGGGTAAATTTAAGACCGGCTAAACCGGCAAGAAGTCCGCCGCCGTTTTGCAGAATCGTGCTGACAATCGGACCGCCGAAAATAATTCCGGCTAATGCTCCATAATTTATCAGGCTTCCTTTGCCTTGATTTTCCATCGCGTGACGCGCCGCGACGTGAGCGATTTCATGCGACATCACGCCGGCGAGTTCAGCTTCGTTATCGGCGGCGAGAATCAAACCTTTGTTGACGTAAAAATAACCGCCGGGAAGCGCAAAAGCGTTTACTTCATCGCTGTCAATTACTTTAATTGTAAACGGAACTTTCGCATCTGAATGAAGCACGACGTTTTGACCGACGCGATTGACATATTCGGTGATAATCGGATCTTCGACCAATTTGGCTTCCTGCTCGACCTGCGCGGCAATCTGTCTGCCGATAGCCATTTCTTTGTCCTGCGAGCCGCCCAACCAACCGAAAAATTTATCGGAACCGTTGTTGATTTTACGTTTGCCAATTAAATCGGGATTTTCCTTTTCAGCGAGACCTCCCGAAACCTTTGCCTGAGCTTGAGTTTTTGGCTTTTCTTCTTTTTTAGGTTTTTTATCATCGGCTTTTACGTCTTCTTTAACCTGCGCGGCGACGCTGACCGGGTAAAACGCGGCGGTGCTGAATCCGACGGCGAGAAAAAGTAAAAAAGCGTTGATTTTGCGAAACGAAACTGTGTGCATATTTAGCCTCCGATATTCACTAATGCAGAATTATGTAATTCTATCTTTTATTTGGTTATTAAAGCAACGAATTTTTTGATGCGAATAAAACCTATTTAGTTGTGAAGACTTATCGAAATTTTTATCAAACACGAGAGCTAAAAGTTTATTTTCGGTAAAATGTTTTTTTCGTGCGGAAAATTTGCTAAAATACTTTTTGAGCCGGTAACTTTCGGCTTATAGTTTATTCTTCAGTTCGTAAAATCTTCCAAAAACGCTTTTCGGCGATTCGCCAAATGTCATAAACTAATGAAACGCATTCAAGAAAAAGTCAAAGATATTGTTGAAGTCCGTTCCTACGAATTTTTACAGGATTTTACCTCAAATCCGGCACAGACGCTGGCAAATTATTATTTTACGGATATTACGTCGGATTTGATGGCAAAATGGCTGGACGCGATTTCCGCGATTCCGAATCAAAACGGAACGGCTCACGCGCTCGCCGGTTATCGCGGTGTCGGTAAAAGCCATTTTTTGGCGACGCTCGGCGCAATCGTTTCGCAGCCCGAACTCCGCGCGAAAATCACCGATCCGCACGTTTCAGCCGGTTCGCAGGAATTAAAACGCCGCCATTATTTAGTCAGTTTTGTAAGGCGCGGACTGCACAAAACACTCTTTGACGAATTGAAAGCGGCGATTATTCAAACTTTCGGAACGGAAGCCGCCGACTTTAGCAGTTCGGTGTCGGAATTATTGGGATTTGCGGCGGGCAAATCTCCTGATTTGCCGTTTATATTATTGATTGATACAGCTTCCGAACGAACTTCGAGAGTGCTTCGTGATGACGGCGAAATGCTCGGAGAAATCGCAGAAGTCGCCGGAAAATTAAATATGTTTGTCGGAGTCGCGCTCGACGACGACATTGCCGGAGCCGACGGCGTAAACGCGGCAATATCGAAAAGCTATAAGATTGATTATCTCGATCAGGAACATCTTTACCGCATTGTTGACACGCATATTTTTCCAAAACAAAGACACCTTTTGCCGGTTTTGCACGACATTTACACATATTTCAGAACTGTTCTGCCGAATTTTCGGTGGAGCGAACAGCGTTTCTCCGCACTTTATCCCCTGCATCCGGTGATTTTGGAGAATGCGCCGTTCGTGCGGCTTTACGCACCCGAATTCGCACTTTTAAGTTTCGCATCGGAAGCCGGAAGCAAAATCTTAGGTCGTCCGGCAAATTCGCTGATTGGTTTGGACGAAGTTTTCGATTGCGTTGAAAATACGCTTCGGAAAGTCGAGGAAATCAAAGAAGCGTTTGCGATTTACGACCGAATCAACTCGCAGGTCATCGCGCAAATTCCGATTATGCAAAGGCTTCAGGCGAAATTAGTCCTAAAAGCCTTGATGCTTTTGTCGTTTGATGGCGAAGGCGCGACCGCCGGTGAAATCAACGCGGCAATGCTCATTTTCGATGAAGGCGATCCGCTCAAAGCCCGCCGGTTTGTCGAAGAACTGCTGGAAAATATCGTTTCGGTTTTTCCCGAAGGAATGCAGAAAATCATCGTCGGCGGCAGAGAAAATCGCTATAAATTCAAGGTCGAAAGCAAGGAAAATCTCAACAACGCACTTATTACGGCGAGCGCGGGCATTTCACACGAAGTTATCCCCGAAATTTTATGCCGGATTGCGCGCGAAAAGTTTTCGGACTGGACTATTTACGATGAAACCGATGCTAATTCCGGTTATTCGATGGAAAGCCAGATAAACTGGCGCGGCGGTTTGCGACGCGGACGCATCATCTGGAATCTCGATAATCAGTTGGCGGAAAATGAAACACCGCCCGCAAACTCCGAATTTATTGATTGGGAAGTGATTATCAATAATGCCGGAACTAAAACCGAACCGCCGGTTGACATAAATGACGCGCCGAAAAACTACTGGCAGCCGGGCGAACTGCGCGATGACGAAAAAGAAACGATTCTGCGTTTTCACGTTTTGCTGACGCAGAAAGAACTGCGCGAACAATACGGCGATCAGATTCGTGCGGCAGGACACGCGCACGCCGTTACGGTCGAAAAAATATGGAAACGGATTTTTTTTCAGGACGCGACATTTATCATCAATCGTCTGGATTTCAATTTTACGGACGAAGCCCGTGCCGCGCCGACGGTTTCGCAAATGCTGGCGATAATGCTCGAACCGTTATTCGAAATGCGATTTTCGGCTCATCCTTTTTTCACAAAAACGCTCGGAATGACCGAAGTTTCGACGCTTGTCAACGATTTATTCAGCGGAGCGCGGCAGAATCTGGAAAATGTTCAGCGGTTAGCCGAAACATTTGCGCTGCCGCTCGAATTGGTCACGATGCGCGGCGGTTTATACGTGCTTGAATCGGAGGAAACTCTGCAAAATCTGCCGCTTGCGCGAAAAGTTTTAGAACTCGTCAACGCCAGCGGCGACAATCCGGTTTCGCTGAAAACGATTTACCGCGAGTTAAAGAAAATTCCATACGGATTGGTGCGCGAGGCGCAGCATCTGCTTTTAACCGCGCTCGTCGCGCAGAGGCAAATCGAATTCGTCACTTCAAAAGGCGACCGAATCAATCGGCGTTCGCTCGACTTAAAAATAATCTGGGACGATATTACGGGAATCACGAAGCCGATCAGCGTCGTTTATTCAAATGAAAAACTGACGAATTGGGCGAAGATTCTGACCGGAAACGAAACTTTTAAATCCATCGAAGACCCGGAAGACCGCGAACTTGTTGTAATCGCGCTGCAAAATTGGTTGTGCGATTGGGAAAACGCCTGTGTTTTGAAGCGTTTTAACGATTTGCCGGATGAAATTCTCAATACGAAAATCTGGCATCTGGCGAGTAGTGCGGAAAAAACTTTCGGCTCGGTTGCCGAAACGATCAAAGCGATTTTAGATGAATCAATCTCGATGAATGAAGGTCTGCACCGCATCGCCGACGCTTTTTCCGATTCGACTGAAGTATTTTTCAACAACACGGGCGATTTGATAATACTCGAAGATTTTATCAAAGGCGCGAAGAAACGCGAGGAAATTTGGGCTTATCTGGCGGTTTGCGAAACCACTCAGGACGAAAAAATCGAATTCTTTCGTGACAAACTTTTGCAGATTATCGAAGAAAGCTACTCGAATCCGAACGAAGCAGTCAACTCGGAGATGGGAAATATGTGGGAAACTTTTAAAACGAGATTTTCCGAACATTTTGCCGTCAAACACGATACGCTGATGAAATCACTTTTGTTAAAGGAAAAATTTGACGAAATTCTTCGGAGCAATGAATGGTGGGAATTTGAAAATCTTTCAAAGATAACGATTTTCCAACCAAAATATTGGAAGGATTCGCAGCGCATTCGTCGGCAGCTAAAGCAACTCGACTGCCGCAATCAAGTCAGAGAAATGCTCAAAACTCACCCGTTTTGCGTTTGTTCGTTTAATCTGTCGCAGATAAAAGAATGGGAAAATCTGCCGCAAAGCCTCTGGCAAACGGTAAATCGCGGACGTTTTAGTTATCGGCGAAATCTTTTGATGTTAAAGGAAACGATTGTGCCGCTCGTCGAACAACTGTCGGCTCAATCGAATGACGAAGATTTTTCCAAATCGGCGGCGACTTTATTGTCGAATTTAAAGAGCGATATAAATTTTCCGGTTTTAACGAATAACGAGCTGATTATTTTGCAGAAAATCTTCAACGATTTGCCGACCACGCCGACTCTAAATTTGAAAATGCCGGTTCCCGCCGATTATTTAAGCCGCGACAAACTGCGGGAAAATTTGACAAAATGGATTGACGAATTGCCGGACGAGCCGGTGCTTATCAAAATTTAAGAAATTACCGGGAGCGCGGACATCCTTGTCCGCATTATTGCGCCAGCGATGAAAAACATTCGGTTTCATTCAACATTCAATCCAACCGCAGCGTTTTTCATCGCCTTTCGGCGATATTGCGGACAAGGATGTCCGCGCTCCCGGTGAAAGCAATTTTAAAATGAAAACAGTTTCGATAATCGGCGTTGGCAGAGTCGGCGGCGCGTTGGCTCTGGCGTTTAATGCAAAAAATAAAAAATACCGGATTGAAAATTTAATCTCACGAAATCCGAACAAAACGCGCGAAATTGCCGATACATTAATTGATAAACCGCAAGTTTTCACAGATGCAAAAGTCGAAAAAATTAAATCCGACATAATTTTTATCTGTACGCAGGATTCGGAAATTCTCGATGGTGCCGAAAAACTCGCCGAAAAATTAAACCATAAACCGTATATTTTTCACGTCAGCGGTTCGCTTTCATCGGAAATTTTGAGCGATGTAAAGAACATCGGCTGCAAAACCGGCTCGATTCATCCGCTGGTTTCGGTAAGCGATGCTTTTTTGGGAGCGCAAAGATTTGAAAATTCTTATTTTTGTGTCGAAGGCGAACCGTCAGCCGTTCGATTAGCCGAAAAAATAGTCGAAGATTTGAACGGAAAATCTTTTTCCATCGAAACGAAACACAAAATTTTATATCACGCGGCGGCGGTGACGGCGTGCGGGCATCTCGTTGCGGTGATTGATACGGCTCTGGAAATGCTTCGTATATGCGGATTGGAAAACGTGAACGCTCAAAAAATTCTACTTCCGCTGATAAAAAGCACCATCGAAAATCTGGAAACTCAGACGACCGCGCAGGCTTTGACCGGAACATTTGCCCGCGCCGATTTTTCGACTTTTGAGAAACATCTCGAAGTCTTAGTTGGAAATGTTTCGCCGCTTGCCGTCGAAATTTATTTGTCGTTGGGCGAACGGTCGCTCGAATTGGCTGAAAAACAGGGCGCGGACAGCGTAAATCTGGAAAAAATAAGGAAAAGTATCTCGTTAGCGAAAAAGAATCTCAAATGATAAAATAATCTAAACTTTTGCAAAGTTGATAATTATGGCGAAAAAAGTGGAAGAATTTAAGACCGAAAAAGAAATTTTTCTTGATCATATTCAAAAAGCCGGTTTGCGCCGCACCGCGCAGAGAGATTTAATTCTGGATATTTTTCTGCGGACGGAAGAACATCTGACGAGCGAAGACCTTTACTGGCTGGTGCAGAAAGAAGACCAGAGCGTCGGTCACACGACGGTTTACCGGACTTTGAAACTCTTGACCGAAGCCGGACTTGCGCGTGAAGTCCGTTTCGGCGATAACAAAACTTATTACGAACATCACTATAATCACGAACATCACGATCATATGATTTGCACCGAATGCGGCAAAGTCATTGAGTTTTTCTCGGCGGAAATCGAAGCGATGCAAATTGCGGCGGCGGAAAAATTCGGCTTTTTGCCGACTCATCACAGTTTGCGTTTGTGGGGAGTTTGCGATGAGTGCCAACAGTTGAAGAGCGAATCGCATCCAACTATGGCTTCGGGAGCGCAGCCGCGGGTGCGGGTCAAAACGCTTGTCGGAAGTTAAGAGATTGAAAAAAAATTGTAGTTGAAACATAAAAAACTAAAAAATGGAAGCTGAATTAATATTTGAAAGGGAAGATATAAAGGGCGTTGCGGTAGTCGGGACATATTTGATTGACTCGGCGCGGCGTTTGGGAATCGAAATCATTGATGAATGCGGCAGACTCGGACTTTGCGATTCGTGCGCCGTGACAATAAAAAGCGGAGCCGAATTTCTAACCGCGCCGACGAAAGCCGAAATCGAATTGCTGTCGGACGAAAGACGCAAAAACGGTGAACGCTTGTCTTGTCAGGCAAAAATCGAATCAATCGGCGAAATTGTCGTTGTCACCAAAAAGAAAGCTGACGATTCGGAACTGAAAGACGCAAACGAAGAATATCGTAAGGAATTCGCCGATTTGCCTTTGGAAAAAAAGATCGCCAATTTGCTTCAGCTCGAAGCGATGACTCTCAGCGAAACTTTCACGTTCATTTTGAATTCACCTTATAAAATCGTCGGCAAAGTTATGGACGTAATGGCGGAATTCGGCTTGAAAATGGAAGACGAAACGAAAAACGCCACTCGTCCCGATGAACATAAAACAGCGGAAACATCGGAAAACGGCGACAAATCGAAAAAGACGGAAAAAGCGGAAAAGAAATCGAAAAATAAAAACGCCGAAACGACGGTAGCCGCCGAAGAAAAAAGTTAAATTTTCTGCCGCCGAAAGTTTTTCGTAAAGTTTTCGTAAAATTAACGAATAGTGAGCGACGACAATAATAAATTACAAAAAAAAGTTCCTGACGCTTTGAAGGAAAAAGGACAATATGTTCTGGCGTTCAGCGTCATCGCGGCAATGCTGATGGTTACCGGATTTCCTATGTTCGTAATATTTTTTTTCGGAATTTTCGCTTATTTTTTGTGGAAGACTTTTTCTTCGCCGTCGCGCAATGAAACGCGCGAGATTTTTGAATTTTATCTTTCGGCAAACGACGTTCTGCGCGACGACGAGCGGCGTTGGTTCGGTTTTGAGATGCAGGAAGTTATCAATCGCGGCGAACGAATTTTAAGAGCGATTAACGGTGCGCCGCCGCTCGTCTATTTTACGCTCGGTGCGCTTTATCATAAGGCGGGCGATTATAAATCAGCCGTCAACCATTTGGCATATGTTTTGGAAAACGAAAGTGCGGAAGAATCAACTTATGTTTATCCTTCGCCGGAATTGAGAAATTACGTCAAGGTTTTACGAAAAATTGAGCGCGAACCGGCGGAAGCACCGCTGACTTCAGCCGCTGTCCGCGCACTCGAAAGAGCGCGGCGCAATCGCGGGAAAGTTTTATTGGAAGAAAGCCGCGAACAGGCACAGGAACAAAGCCGCAAAAAGCGCGAAGCCGAGATTGAACAGGCGAAAGTAAAAGCGGTTTTGCCCGAAATCGTTCAAACAGATCACGTATTTCAATCGGTAACCGATGAAAGAAGTCAAAATAATCACGGAAACGGTGTTGAAATAAGAGAGAAAACTAACCAAAAAGATTCAAATAAGAATTCTGAAGAGCGGAAAAAGAACGAAAATGAAAATCAGGAAAACGGAAATCTTTTCGCCCACAGAAAGCCCATTTCCGAAGTTCTGCACGACATCTACGATAAAAATATTCAATAGTCGGAGCGCGGACATCTTGTCCGCACTAAGCGCAAAGCGCGAACAAAAAGTTTCGATTACTCGATGTTGAAGATAATCGAAACTTTTTCATCGCTAGCGCGATGTTGCGGACAGGATGTCCGCGCTCCCGGTTAAAATTAATTCAGCCCGAAAAACTTTTTAATCGAAATCAACACGCCTTTTTCTTTGTCAATGTGAAGCGCGGAAGCGTGATGTTCCGGCGTTTCCAGAAGTTTGCGGCGTTCTTCGATGATTTCGCAGATTGATTTGACCAGATTCGGATTCGTTTCAAAAATAGGCTTCAAAGCCTTTTTTCTGATTTGCAAAACTTCTGTTTCTTCTTCGGCAACGACCGTCGCCGAGCGCGCCTGTCCGGTTAAAAGACTCATTTCGCCGAAAAAATCGCTTTCCTTTAATTTATTGATTATTTTCGGTTGCCCGTCTTCTGTAATTTGGACTTTTACCGCGCCTCGATTGATGACAAACATCGAATTGCCTTGTTTTCCCTGATGAACAATCGCTTCGCCGGGCGCGTAGACTCTGGCGGAACTTGCCTGCGCCAGTTTTTGAGTTTCTTCATCGGAAAGCGGCGCGAAAATCGGAATGTTGCTCAACTGTTCAAAAATTTGATTGACCGTTTCGACGAACGCCGATTCCTGCGGTTTAGTTTCGACGTGAATCGTGCGCGTTGGGTAAGCGAATTCGAGATTTTCGCGCCGGAAAACATACCAGACGCGCTGCCGAATGAGCGCGTCCGTGTCGTTAAATTTTGAATAATCTTCGAGCCAGTATTTTATTTCCCAATCAATTCCGTTATCTCCGAGATTTCTGATTCGCACAATCGGACGCATTTTCTGCGAAACATTTTCAACCTGACGAACGGCTTCACGGACGTTCTGTATCGTTTTCGCCGGTGAATTGGCGTAAAGCGTGTTAAAAAAAACGAGCCGCGCGTTAAGATTATCCTTCGGCGCGACTTCGATAACTTCTTTGCCGAGAACGGCGTTGCTGATAATCAAAAGTTTGTTTTGAAAAGTGCGTATTTTCACGCCGCGCCACGAAACGCCTTCGACTACGCCCATTCCGCGCGTTGATATGGAAATAACGTCGCCGACTTGAAACGGCTGATCGGCCTGCATCGCCAAACCCGCAAAAAGATTGCCCAAAGTGTCCTGCAAGGCGAGACCGATGACGATTCCCAAAATCGTCGAAGTCGTAAACAGTGCCGCTAAATCAACAGTCGGATACTGCGAATTGAAAATGACGAAAAAAGCGACGATGTAAATAATTATCGAGAAAACATTCCGCAGCAGCGACGAAATTTCGGATTGCGCCGAACTGCGAAAAGCCGCGCCGAATATCAAAAAGTCCAAATAACGAATAATGGA
>JALYQJ010000388.1 GCA_030855875.1 Acidobacteriota bacterium | reverse complement strand
ATCAAGGTTCGCAAAGGACCCAACGTAGTTACTTTCTTGCCTGATGATATTATTTTGAATTCACAGCGGGCGTTTGACATTAACATAAATAATACGACAGGCTTCGGAACGGCTTTCGGAGGGACAGCCGGCATCGGAACAGCTCCAACCGGAAGGTATATCGCTCCCGCAGGAGCCGGAAACTGTCAATCAAGATTTGCCGGCGAATGCGGCTTCAATAATTTGATCATATACGGACCGAGTTTCTTCAAGTTTGACGTAACTTTAGCTAAGAAATTTAATCTTGGCGAGTCACGCAATATTGAGTTAAGAGCGCTTGCTCTTGACGTTTTGAATCGTCCGAATTTCCGCGTCGGCGGTTGGAACGCCGATGTAGTTGGCATTTTCCCCGGCGGCTCGACTTTCGGTCAACTTGGTAGTGGCACTTCTTATAATGATCTCGGGTCGCAAGATCCGGGCGGGCGAATCATCGACTTGATGATTCGATTTAACTTCTAAACTAGCAACAAATTCTTATTGCTAGTTTAGAAAATAATCATTACGATTTTAGGTGATGCTGTAAAAAGCATCACCTTTTTTATTGAATGAGTATTTTTACCGGAACAAATTCTTCGCTATCGCTCGCGCCGCTCGGTGCCGGTGATTTGATTGATCGCGCCGTCAGATTTTATCGCAGTAATTTTTGGACGTTCGTTTTGATCGCCGCGCCGCCGGTTGTTGTCGGGACTTTGATTTCGGTCGGTTGGACGATACTCGGACGCGAACTTTTTTCAATCGGTTCGTATCAAAATTCCTTTGACAGATCGCTCTATTATCTTTTTTTGTGGTCGGGCAGCCTTGTAATCTGGCTGGTCGAATCGGTCGCCGCGCTGGTCGTGATGGGCGGCGCGTCACGCAGTTTTGTGCGGCATTTGCTTTTTAATGAGCCGCTGACTTTTAAGGAAGTTTACAGAAACACCTGGAAGCGGTTAGCCGGATTGATTTCCGTTTCTTTGATTATTACGATTCTGCTCGGTTTTGCCGGTGTGATTATTTTTTATTTCGGTTTGATGATCGGCGTTTTACTCGTAATGGCGGCGGTATATGTTTTCAGCTTTTTGCCGTTTGTCGCCGTTATCGTTTCGCTGGTATTAGGTTCGGCGGCGATTTTCGGAACTCTCTGGCTTTTCTTTTTGCTTGCGTCGCGTTTCGCATATGTGCCGCAGGTGATGCTTGTCGAAGGTCAGGACGTTTTTGCGGCAATCGGCAGAAGCGCGTCGCTGGCGAGCGGAAACGTCAAACGGCTTGCCGCACTTTTCATTTTTACGACCGTCGCCGCGTATTCGGCTCTTTTGCTTTTCTATGTTCCGCTCGCCTGGTTTGCGTGGGCGAACGGTGTCGAATTTTTCTCTTTCGATGCCGATATGACTCCGGCGTGGTATGAAATCGCCAATCAGGTGATCTCGCAGGCGAGTTTGATTTTGCTGCTGCCGGTTTGGATGATCGGCTTGTGTCTGCTTTACGTTGACGAGCGCGTCCGGCACGAAGGCTACGATATTGAATTAATGGCGGCGCAGCGTTTAGGCGAAATTCCCGCCGTTCCCGGTTCGTTTTCAAATCCTTTGCAGCCCGCGCTGGCGAGCCAAACCGCTCCGATTCAGGCTTCAGGTAAAAAACGTAATTCCCCTTTCACGACACTTGGATTAAAATAAAAGATAGTAGTTCAATTTTAACAGATGGCAAAAGTTTTGAGTCCCGCCTTTAGGCGGCTTTCCTTTCGCCGAATGAATTGCCGCCTAAAGGCGGGACTCAAAACTAAGCCGCTGCCAAATAAAATTCAGATTAAAATTTAATGAAACCGCACAATCTTAACTACTCACCGACAAGATATTTTCGCCCGATAATATTGGCGGCGATAATTTTTCTATTGATTGCGCCCGTTTCGGTTTTCGCCAAGTCTTTAACCGATTATCAAAACAGCGTTCGGATTGCGCGGGATTCGGTTGATGAATTGAGTGTTTATTACACCGATTCCGAAGACAAAACACTCGAAAAAAATGACGAATACGAACGCGAACTGATTGCGCTGATACGAACGAATTTGCCCGCGTCCGAGAGAATCGAATGGGAAAATTCGACGATTGAAATTAATAATCAATGGCTGCGCGACAGACTCGACGCTTTTCAAAAAGAAGAAAATCCGTCGAAACGCGGCGAAATATTAACCGCCGTCGGCGAACGGCTTTCGGGCTTGCAGGAAAAAATCGCCGAACTCGAAAACGCTTCCGCTTCCAGCCGCACAAAGGATGAAGATAAACGCAAATTAGCCGAGATTCTGCGCCGCGCCGATTATCAAAAACCCGAACAAAACGAAGAAGAAAGCCTTTTGCAAAAATGGTATCGTCAATTACTGGAGTGGCTCGCAAGCGTTTTTCCGCGTCCGAATTTGCCGGATACCGCGCCGACCGGATTTCAATCCTTTTCAATCGTTCTGCAAATTTTGCTTTACGCTTTAGTTTTCGGCGCAATCGGATTTACGCTCTATAAATTCGCGCCGTTTTTTATCGGCAGATACCGCGCAAGAGAAAAGCCGGAGAAAAAAGAGCGCGTGATTTTAGGCGAACGAATCGCAGATGACGAATCGGCGGCAAATCTTTTTAGCGAAGCCGAACATCTGGCGCGTGACGGCAATCTGCGCGGCGCGATTCGCAAAGGCTACATTGCCGTTTTGTGCGATTTAAGCGACAAAAAAATTATCAGCCCGGCGCAGCATAAAACCAATCGTGATTATCTGCGCGACGTTCGCAAGCAGCCCGGACTTTACGAAAATATGAACGGTTTAACCAATAATTTCGAGCGGCACTGGTATGGTTTAGAGTCGGCGAATGAAAAAGACTGGAACGAATTTCGGCAGGAATATAAAAAAGTCGTCAGTCCTTAACATTTAACATTTAACATTTATCACCAAATTATTTGATAAATGATAAATGATAAATGATAAATGTTAAATGAATAGATGAAGCAGAAATTTCTCATATTTACAGCTTTGATTGCGCTGATAGTTGTGCTTGTCGGGCTAAACGCCGCGTCTTACGTGCAGAAGGAAAAAGAGCCGGACAACGAATTTTCACCTAATCGTTCGAGCTGGAACGCGGGCGCGACCGGAACGCGGGCGTTTTACGAATTGTTGAGCGAAACCGGCAGAAAGCCGGTGCGCTGGCAAGAGCCGCCGAACGCACTTTTATCAAACAAAAACGCGCCGAATACTTTTGTCGTCATCGGTTCGATCAAACGCGAATTTACCGACCCGGAGGCGAAAGACCTTTTAAGATGGGTTTCCGAAGGCGGAAAGTTAGTGTTGATTGACCGCGAACCGCCGCGAGATTTGACGGTAACGACCGCGAATTGGAGCATTTCTCTGTCGGGCGAACCCGATCCCGGATTTTTCGGCGTTGATCCGTCCGACGCAAAACAGATGACGGAAAAAACGTCGGCGGCAAAACCCGTTCAGCCGACCGTTTACACCAAAAACATCAATGCCGCGCAGCCTTCAAAATTTGCGTCAAGCGTGATTTTTGAACGCTATTCCGACGGCGGTAGAAAAGAAATTAGAACAAGCGGAACCGGCAGCGGAATCGGTTCGAGTTCCGCGCCGCCGCCCGCACAGATTTCTCCGACTCCGTATCAGGAAGATTTTTTCAAGGAAGAACAATTACAAGCGACACCGGAATATAAAAAGCCGCCGACGGTTTTTCAGGAAAATTCGGACGAAGAAACCGATTCGGAAGCGTCAATTATTCAAGCTGCGCCCGAATCGGAAATCGAAACGCCCGCTTTGACCGCGCCGGTCGTTCATCTGGCAAGCGGCGAAAAAAATATTCTCGTTGACGTTCCTTTCGGTTCGGGTCGAATCGTTTATTTAGCTGATCCGTTTATCGTTTCAAACGGCGGAATAAATCTGGTTGACAACGCGCAGTTAGCCGTTAATATCGTCGCTTCCGGCGGCGGCGCAATCGCTTTTGACGAATATCACCAAGGTTACGGCACGAATAATAATCGT
>JALYQJ010000361.1 GCA_030855875.1 Acidobacteriota bacterium | reverse complement strand
GCCGCGCCTGCGGCGTGTGCGGCGGAGTTCATTCGTCGTGCGCCGCGCTCGGCATCGAGATGGCTTTCGGCATCACGCCGCCGCCGCTCGGAATTATCGTGCGAAATTTGATGCTCTCGCTCGAATTTCTCTACGACAATCCGCTGCATCTTTTCCTGCTCGCCGGACCCGATTATTCTGAATTAATTGTCAAAGCAACGACACCGAGTTTGTGGGAAAAAGCTCTGAAAACCCCGGCTCGCAACGCCGAACATCACGGCTATACGACCATTGCGGATTTGATGCGCGATATGAATCCGCTGTCGGGCAATCTGTATCTCGAAGCGTTGCATATGACCCGCGTGGCGCGTGAGGCTTATGTCACCATCGGCGGCAAATATCCGCATCCCGAAACGCTCGTGCCGGGCGGGGTCAGCACGACGGTAACGCTGCAAACTTTCAACGAAATCTATACTCGTCTGCACCAATTTTTCGATTACGCGAAAAAAGTCGTAACGATTTGGGACGACATCACCGAATTTTTCTACGACGCAAACCCGGAATATCGTAAAAACGGAATGCGGGCGGCGAATATGGTTGATTTTGGAATCTGGGACGACCCGGACGTTTATGATGCGACTTATGAGAATTGCAACACTTGGGGCAATAATCGCTGGGCAACGCCGGGCGCGGTCATCGGGGGCGAATTGGTGACGACCGATTTGCAAAATATCAATCTGGGAATCGAAGAATTTATCGAACATTCGTTTTACGAAAAATGGACGGACGGCAACGGGAACGGCAGCGGAATGAAATATCCGAACGACCCGAACGGTGCGCCGCTCTCGCCGTATCACCCTTGGAATAAGGAAACTCTGCCGCGACCGTCGGGACAAAATTGGCGCGAAAAATACACCTGGTCAACAAGCCCTCGCTGGGACAGGCAGGTTTTTGAAGCCGGTTCTTACGCCCGCGTCTGGAATACCGCCGCCGCGCAGAAGATTCGACCGAATCCGTTTATCGAATCTACGGGCAGAAGTTTGAAAATCCGTCTGCCGAAATCCGCGAAGCCGGAAATGAATATCGAATGGAAAATTCCGACCGATTGGAACACTTTCGAGCGCAATAAAGCCCGCGCTTACGGCGTGGCGTTCACGGCGATGGTGGCGATGAACGATTGGCTGAAAGGTCTGGATTTGTTGAAAAAGGGCGAAACGGCGGTCAGCACCGACTTTGAAATCCCGAAAACCAACCGTATCGGTGTCGGATTCTGGGGCGCGGGGCGCGGTTTTCTCTCGCATCATATGGAACTCGACAAAGGACTTGTCACCAACTATCAAATCATCACGCCTTCGACCATTAACGCTTCGCCGATGGATGCGTGGGACAAACACGGACCGTATGAAGAAGCGGTTTTGAACACGCCGATACTGGAAGAATTCGACAAACAGGAAGATTACAAGGGCATTGATTTACTGCGAACTCTGCGAAGTTTCGACCCGTGTATGCCCTGCACGACGCACATCTACGCGGGCGAACACAAGGTTGTCAGGGAAATCAACACCTGCGCTTGCGGTGTTGACGGTTGATGACGGGAGCGAAAACGAAGATTTTTTGCCCGCGAAACACGCGAAATACACGAAAGAAAATCTAAAAACTTTTTTCGCGTCTTTTGCGTGTTTCGCGGGTAGAATTTTCTAATTTATCTTTTTGTATGAAAGTTTTAATCGCCGGAGTCGGGCATCCAAACTTAAAAGATTTGTCTTTCGGGCAAGTTTTACTGCCGCATCTCAAAAAGCAAAAGTGGTCGGAAGATTTCGACCTTGAAAATTTGAGTTTCGGGGCGATTGCCGTTTTGCAGTGGTTTCAAGATCATCCGGGCAAATACGACCGCGTGGTTTTTGTTTCGGCAGCAGAACGCGAAGGGCGCAAGCCCGGAACTTTAGACGTGTCCGACTGGGATTTTGCGCCGCTCAACGAGGAAGTCGTGCAGGAATGCGTCGCGGAATCGGTGACGGGAATTATCAGCCTGGATAACTTGATGCAGATTTTGCAGTATTTCAAGGCTTTACCGCCCGAAGTCGTCGTGTTGGATTTAGAGCCGGTTGACGCGGAAATTGGTTTTGAATGCAGTCCGGAAATCACGGAGCGGTTCGACGAGTTTAGCGAAATTGTCAAAGAAAAGGCGACGGCAAATTCTTAAATCAAAATGGATGAAACAATCGAAATTGAAGAAGAAACGACCGCGTTCGACCAATTAAATATCCTGCTTGAATCAATCGAACAGCACCCGGAAGAAGCGGTTCGCAATCACGTTCGCGCTCTGGTTTATACGCTGCTCGATTTGCATCACGGCGCGTTGCAGCGGATTACGGAAATAATTTCCGCGCAGCCGACCGGCGACAAAATTTTGCAGGAAATGAACGACGACGAACTCGTGCAAGCAGTTTTGATGGTTCACGATTTGATGGCGCAGCCGCTTGAAACTCGGATTGAAAACGCGCTCGAATTCGCCCGCAAACAATTAAAAAGCTACGGCGCGGATGTCGAACTCGTCGAAGTAAAAAAATCGGTCGCTCATTTAAGACTGCTCGGCGGCGCGGCAACCGCCAATGTTTCGACGACGATTCTGAAAGCCGAGATCGAACACGCGCTGCACGAACACACGCCGGATTTGCTCAATGTCGAATACGAAGACACAATCGCCCCGACGCGCCCGCCGAAGTTGGTGCAGATTATGCCGCTCCGACCCGTTCAGGACGATTCGCCGAAGGAATTTTATATGCCGATCATCCGCACCGACCAAGTTCCCGATAATGGTTTGCGCGTGGTTGAGTTGGGCGGGATAAATCTGCTTTTGTGCAATGTTGCCGGAACGATTTACGCTTTCCAGAATGCCTGTCCGCACGGCAATTTGTCGCTCGAAGAAAGCGTTTTGGAAGACGGCATTTTGACTTGTCCGTGTCACAAACTTCAATTCGACGTGCGGCAAAAAGGACGTTGTTTGACCAATGCGGATTTGCGGCTTGAATTTTTGCCGATGAAAATACAAGATAATGTTGTCAAAGTTGCATTGCCGAAGGAGATTTTAAGAGATGCAAGAACAACCGATTGATTTGGTGACGACCGACGAAAAACCGTCTATTTACTGGCAGGACGAGATTTTGCAAGTGATGTATTGGATGCGCGGCGAAGGTTTCGGCGAAAAAGTTACGGTTGCCGAACTAAAAAAATTTCTCACCACATCCGACGAAATTCTAGCGGCGAATTTGTCCGAATTAGCCAAAAAGAAGCTAGTCGTTTTCGACATTGCAGACTTTTACGAACTGACCGAAATCGGCGTTAAAGAAGGCGGCAGACGTTTTGCAGACGAGTTTGACGGAATGCTCAAACAAGGTCATTACGAATGCGACGACCCCGATTGCGATTGCCACAGCCCCGATGCCGTGCCGTGCCGCGCCGTTCATAATCATCAACATTAGCCGTTCAATTTTTGAATGAAAAAACTTTTATTCTGGTTTATTTTTATCACCGCCGTTGTGTCCGTTTCGGCGCAAGGCGGCAAGATAATCAATGACGAAATGCACGCCGTTTCGCTTGAAGGAAATCTTATCGGAGGTTCGCCCAAACGCAGCGTTCTGGTTTATCTGCCGCCGAATTACGACAAACAAAGCGAAATTCGTTATCCGGTCGTTTATCTTCTGCACGGTTTTTCCGGTCCCGCCAACAAAACCTGGATAATCGAAAACGAAGGTTTGCGGATGAATATCGGCACGATGATGGATAAATTGATTGCCGCACAGAAAGTGCGCCCGATGATTCTCGTGATGCCCGACGGTCGCAACAAATTCGGCGGCAGTTTTTACACCAACTCAATCACGACCGGAAATTGGGAAGATTTTATGACGCGGGATTTGGTGAGTTTTATTGAC
>JALYQJ010000414.1 GCA_030855875.1 Acidobacteriota bacterium | reverse complement strand
CTCCACTCTCCACTCTCCACTCTCCACTAGCTTCGGACGTGCCGCGAAAAGATTTCACCGATTTGTCGGATGTCTTCTTCCTGAAACATCAAAAACTTGCGCGACGGCGTTTTGCTTCTGCCGCGTCCCGATCCGCCCGGATAACCGAAATGCTGGCGCGGCGCGTAGATTACGTTCGTTCCGATTTCCGCGCCGCCCGATGAAATCCGGTAACTGTGCGAACGCCGCAGCCGCGCCGTATCGGTCAAAATCTTATGCCGCTTTCCGCGCCGCCGGGCTTTTGTCGAATCGGCAAGACCTTTCCATTTTTCCGCTCTGCCTTCCGCCGCGAAATTTTTGTCAATCGAGCCGAGCATATAAACGGCGGAAACTCGCAGCGGTCGCTCCGTCTGTTTGACCGCGTTCTTGAGCCGCTTCACGCGATTAAAAAGTTTTTCGATTCCTTCAATGCCAGCCATTCAAATAATATTTTCGATAGTAATTTCGTTATTAAATTCGATAAACTTCTGCGGATAAACGCCCGTTAATAAGTTGTTAATAGCCTGATAATTTATCTTCAGTAAATTTCGTTCGCGCCGCGTTGGTTAAAATCGCGTCGCCCGTCATCGGACTTTCAATTGTTTCTTCAGTCGCCGGAACATCGAGCGCGGCTTTGCCCTGATTGATTGCCGTCAGCAGTTTTATCGCGTCGTCATTGGCGATTTTGCGAACTTCGTAAACGCTGTCTTTCGTCACGGTCGAGCGCGATTTGTAAAGATGAAAGACCGCTAAATCGAGATTGATGGACTGCACCATCGGCGTTACCGGAACGGGAATCGAATAACGGGTGCGGGCGTAAGCGTCAAAAACGCCTCTCGCGTATTGAACGGCTTTATCAACCCGCGCTTCATCAATTTCCCCCGTTTCCGTGTTGTCGGAAAGCTGAATGAGAACGTCCTCGCCCAACTCGTCCAACAAATCCTGTAATTCGATATAAGCCATTTTTAATTTGATTCAGGGAGATGCCAGCCAACGATTCGCCGCATCTCCCTTTTTTAATTGCACCGGAAGGAAGTTAGAGTGCAATTATCCTTTCGACTCTTCCGCCTCAGCCGATGTTTCGGAATCAGATTCGGATTTGCTTTCGCTTTCCGTTTCGGTCGTTTTTTCCGTTTTTGTTTCGGTCGTTTTTTCGGTTTCCGAGTTCGATTCCTGCGTTTCTTTTTCTTTATTTTCTTCTGGCATAATTTTTCTCCTTGTTTTTTGTTTTTTGTTTGTGAATTGCACGTCGAACGTATAATCCGACGTGCCGTTGACTATTTGACTTCTCTCACCAATTCGCGTCCGCGCATCGTTTTGAGAAGCCTGACATATTCAGCGTCATCCGTGATGTCGCCTTTTTTCAACGCCTTGGGTCCGAGCGTTCCGTCATAGATGACTTCGACGCGCGTGGCATTCGCGCCTTTCGTCGTCAAAACCTGCGGCGCGTTCGCCGCCGATACCGCATCACGATTTATTTCGTGGACGATATTCGGCACGATTGCCGTCGGCTCGACCAGCGGCTGGGTTTCCGTGCGCTCGACCTCGACCGTCGGAACTCGCGCATCCGTTTGGATAACCGGCTCAACGACCGCTTCGACATTCGGGTCTGCTACGATTGCAACCGGAACAACCGGCGCGATTTCATTTTTCTGTTTGTTTGACATCATTTTCTCCTTAGCCCATATTTCCGCGAATAGCCGAACGTCCGAATCGCATCGCCGGACCGCCGTAAATGCCGCCGGTCAATTCAAATTTCGGATTTTTGCCCGCGCCCAAATCCGCCAGTGAAATCGTTGTCGCGCCGCCCGACGGCATTCCGTTGACTTCCAAAATCTCAAAGAAACCCGGTGCCGGCATTCCGTTTTTGGTGCGGTGCAGCGTCGGCGTGGAAATCCAGTTGCCGACCGATTGACCGAGCGGACGCTTCCCGACGATGTGAACGTCGCCGTCTTCGATGAACGTGCGGTAAATGCCCACTTCGTCGTAATAACCTTCGTCATACACGACGAATTCAAACAGTCCGCGCGCCGAAAGAATTTTGTTCAGCTCCTGCAGCGAGAAAGATAAATTCAAATAATTTGAATTTTGAAAGCCTTTCAAATCATCTTCGTTTTTGTTTTCGAGCAGCCAGTTCGCGGTCGTCTGATTGATGTAGGCTTTCGCGCCCTGAATCGTCGCGCCCGTTCCGCGATACATCAATTTCATCGCGTTCGCGTCTTTAATCGGAGTCGCGTTCAGCAGATCGCTCCACAAAACGAGCGGCGTGTATTGCTGAATCGGAAATGTTTCGCTCACGAAAACATTGTTTTCATTAATCGTCAGCACACCGCGCAGTGCCGACCAAACCGTCCATTCCTGGCGAATTCGGGTTTTGTCCATTCTCGCTTTGGCGAGACGGGCGACAATCGTATTAATGTTGACAACACCGCCGAGCGTTCCGAGCTGGCGAGCGCGAAGCAGTTCGTCTTCTTTGATCAAATCCGATTCCTTAAACGGAATCGGCTCGTATTCGCGCAGTTTTGAACCCGGACGCAAATCAATGCGCGGGTCTGTTCCGAGCAGATGCGGCGCGGTCATTCCGCGCTCGTTATCCATTTCGTCCCACTGCACTTTCTGCGTCATCGCTTCTTCAACCGGCATTATCTGCAAGCCAATGAAAGCACTCGTATCAACCACGTATTCCTGAATGACTTGATCCAGAGCGACATTGGTCGGATATGTAAAAGTTAAAGGCATCGTTTTTTCTCCTAACTAAAATTTGAATATGTCGCCCGGCATCGTCTTTCCGCCGAGTTCGGTTTCCGCCGTCGCGTCCAATCCGCGCAGCTTCGATTTTTTTAACAGTCCGGCGATAAACACGCGCATTGAAGTCACGCCGTCGCCGTCCGAGCCTTCGTCGGCAATTACGCTGGCGACTTCAGAACCGTCAGAGCCGTAAACCGCCGCTCCGTCGGCAACCGCGACCGCAGCGTTCGCCGTCAATGTGATAACTCGCGTCACGAGATTGATTCCGCCGACGGCAATCGTGCCGATAGTTGCGCCCGCTGCATTTTTCAAAACGTCGCCGTCCTTGAAAAGAGTTGCGTCGGCAACCTTGCCGGTCGTGCTTCCCGTTCCGAAAGCAGTCGTGTCAACCGTCGTGCGCGAACGCCTGCGACCGTAGCCGGACGACGTAATCACGCCGAGAACATCGCCTTTTTGAACGGCGTGACCGTCGGCAATCGTCAGCGGAATCTGCACGGCAAGTTCCGGTTTAATAGTTTCGAGCGGCTCGCGCTGCGCGTAAGTTTCAATATCTCTGGTCGGCATTATTTAGCACCTCCGTCCGTTTTAATTCCCATCGCGTCGCGCATTTCCCTGAGACTCGATTCATCAACCG
>JALYQJ010000292.1 GCA_030855875.1 Acidobacteriota bacterium | reverse complement strand
GCATTTCCCAGAGCGTTACGCCGTTTTGAATAAATGTCACCTGCGATTGTCCGGCGACTCCATACGGTGTGCTGCCTTGTTCGGCGGATGCAATTCCGCACGAACTGGCTTCGGCTCTGGCTGTTTTCGGCGCACTTTCCGGGTAGCGTATAACCTCACCGCGTTTGATGCTGACGCTGACGACTTCATTTGTTCCCGAACCGTCGCGGGCATCAATTCCGACGTTGACAAGCCGCTCGGTCGTGCCGTCTAAAACCGTCGTCGGCGGCATCGGACGAAACGCTTTGACCGAATCTTTTTTTAATGCCGCGCTGAAACGAGCGTCGTTTTGCAAAATCGCGGCGGCTTCGTTAAATTCTTCGTCATTCGGAACCGGCTGGTAAAATTCTTCACGAACCCGAACCGTTTCTTTGCTGGCGAAATCACCTTCGGCGACGATTGTCCGGTCGTTGGTGTAGTCGTAAAAAACTACTCTGAATCCGGTCGGAAACTGCGTTTTACTTGATTTGACTTCACTTTCGAGATAGCTGAATCCGAGCAGACGATATTTTGTTCCGCGCAGTAAATTTTGCACCGCCTCGCTGCGTTCGGTGCGGAGCTTTGCCGCTTCGATCTCATCCTGTGTCGGACCCTGCGGCGTAACTTTTATAGTTATCGGATTTTGCTGTCTTTTCGTCCGCGTTTCCGCGTTTTTCTCAGCGCAAATAATGCCCGCCGCCAAACAAAATATTAAACCGAAACCACCTAAAACCTGGTTTAGTTTTTTAACCATTCGTCCTCCTGAGATTTCACCTATAAATTGCATTTCGTCCAAAAAATTAATAAAAAATAACTATCAGAAAAATCAATCATACTGTTTTCGGTCAAGCCGTTCAAGACAAAATAAAAATGTCGTCAATGAAAGTTTTCATTGACGACATTTTTCGCAAATGATTTGTAATAAATTATTTACACTTTGAATAACCGCAGTCGCGGCAGAAATCGCAGCCCGAAGCGTGTTCGAGTTGACCTTTGCATTCGGGACATTCGCCGATTAAACTGCTCATTTTCGGCTGTGTTTGCAAATCGGCGGTTTGCGCCGCACCGATGTTTTGTCCAAATTGCGTCGCGTTTTTGCTGATTGCGCGTTCCGACGACGGCATATTTCGCAATCGTCGGTCGGTCAGTAAAAGACATTCGGCGACGGCTTGTTCCGGTGATGTCAAAAGACGTTCGTTAAACCAGACGGCGTGCGTTCCGGTGACTTTGTTCAAACTTCGGGCGACTTCCTTGATTTCAAATCCGCCGCGCAGCATTTTTGAAGCGAGCAGTCCGACACCTTCGGAAATTGGTCCGGTGGCGAAAACTTCCAGAATATTTACGCCGTCGTGATTTACCGTAACGTAGAGATTGCGCTCGTCAAACGGAATGCGCCACGTTGCGCCCGTCAATTCGCGCGGACGGTCAAATCGTTTGACGGTCACGGTTTTCTCCGTCGTTTCGGTTTGTTTGGAAACTGCGTCCAGTTTCGGCGCGTTGGTCGTAACTTCGACAACTTCCGGCATAAAATCCGTTTCGATTGTCGTCGTTGTCGTTTCGGTCGGCGTTTCCGCCTTTTTATCTTCCGCTTTGTCCTTTGCCTTCATCGAAGTCAAAACCTGACCTTCGCGCGAACCGTCGCGGTAATAACTGACGGCTTTGCATCCCAAATCCTTCGCCATTCGATAAAGCTGGTCAACCGATTCGATTGTGTCGTCGTGCGAACCGTTGCAGGTTTTGGAAATCGCGTTGTCAACGTGCTTCTGCGCCGCCGCCAAAACTTCGACGTGCTGATGCGAAGTAATGTCCATCGCCGAAATAAAATATCTGGGCAGTTTGTCCTGATTTTCAACGACAAATTCCGCGGCGCGTTTGATTGATTCCGCATCGGTCTGGTCAACTTCCATTCCCAACGCTTCCGCCGCCAGCGTGTTGACATAAAAGCGTTCGCCTAAAGTGTCGCGGCGCACATACGCCCACGAAAAATTCGGCTCGATTCCCGAAGATGTTTCGGCAACGAGCGAAATCGTGCCGGTCGGCGCAATCGTCGTCACTTCGTAATTGCGCGGCGTAAGCGGCATATCGCGCGGAATTCCGATTTCGTCATAAAGAAATTTCGCATATGCCTCGCGGTTCGGCTCCAATTCGGGAAACACGCCTTTTTCCGCGCCCAGACGCATTGAAGCCATCCACGCTTCGCGGCGAATAAAGCTCATCACTTTATCAATCAGCTCAATCGAATCCTGTTCGCCGTAAGTCACTTTCAGCGCGAGACACAAATCGGCAAAACCCATAATTCCGAGTCCGACCGGGCGCGTCCGCTGCACAACATCGTCAATCGCGGCAAGCGGAAAATGTCCCGCGTCAACGACGTTATCCAAAAACTGCGTGCAGAGATGAGTCGCCCGCGCGAGCCGCGCCCAATCAACGCATTCTTCCGCATTCGTTCCGTCGCCGACTTTTTTGTAAAACTTAGCAACATCAATCGAACCCAGGTTGCACGAGTTATTAAAGTGGAGCTGTTGTTCGCCGCATGGGTTACAGGCGTAAATCGGTCCCATCGAAGCCATCATATGGTTGTGACGATTAACTTCGTCAATAAAGATGATTCCCGGTTCGGCATATTTGTGCGCCGAGGCGATAATGCGGTTCCAGATGTCGGGCGCGTAAACCATTCCCGGCGCGGGCGGCGTTTCGATTGTGCA
>JALYQJ010000275.1 GCA_030855875.1 Acidobacteriota bacterium | reverse complement strand
ACGGCAGTCAACAGCGGAAATGCCGCTAATGCGTCCAAATCACCCGCAAACAAATGAACAGACACGAAGTTTACGTTGATAAAAACCGAAGCGCAATCGCCAAACTTCCGCTTCTGGCGGCGATTGTCGCTCTCGGCGGTTTGGCGGATTCGATTTATCTGACCGTCAAACATTTCACCGCCGGAGTTGTGCCGTGCAGTATTATTGACGGCTGCGAAACGGTTTTGACGAGCAGCTACGCCGAAATGTTCGGCATTCCGACAGCGGCTTTCGGAATTGTCGCGTATCTTCTGGCTTTTCTTTTAGCTGTTCCGGCGGCTTTCGGCAAACGACAAATTTGGATGCCGTTCGGAATTTTGGTTTCGATAATGGCTGTTTTTACCGTCTGGCTGCTTTATTTGCAGGCTAACGTCATCGGAGCATTCTGCCAATTCTGCCTCATTTCGGCGGCGACAACCTTTACTCTTTTAATAATCTTTATCGTTTCCAAATTTACCAAATCAAAATAAACCCCGCGTTTTAAAACCGTTTACCCGGTTTCCACGAATAAAATTATCGAGGGCAGAAAGATTTTCTTTTTTTTTGTCCGGGATAATTTGAAGTTGGTGATGAACGACGCGAAACAGCGTAATTCATTTGGAAAATGCGGTTATTTATATCCGTATAAACCACATAACTTGGCATTTGATAGGAAAATAGGGTAGCTTAGAGATTATTAGTTTACGAAACGAAAATTAAGTGACTCAAGCCATCCTACAACGTATTGCTGACGGAGATAAAGCCGCCGTTCAAGACTGTCTGAACGTCTATGGCGGACTTATCTGGTCTTTGGCGCGGCGAATGTCGCCGAATACTGACGACGCGGAAGACGCGGTGCAGGAAATCTTTATTGACATCTGGAAAAACGCGGAAAGATTCGACGCGGCGCAGTCTTCGGAAACGACTTTTGTAGCGATGATTGCGCGGCGGCGTTTGATTGACCGGCTCAGATATTCCAATCGGCGGATTTCGCCCGATTCTTTGGAAGACGTTCTGGTCGAGCCGTCGAATCGTTCGGATGTAGATTTGCAGGTTTGCCTTGAGGCGAAAGAAGCGGCGCGTGCGCTTGAAACTTTGCGACCGGAACAGCGGCAGGTTTTACAGCTTTCCATTATTCAGGGACTGTCGCATCAGGAAATTTCTCAAGCAATCGGAATGCCGCTCGGCACTGTCAAAACACACGCCAGACGCGGTTTGCTGCAAGTCAGAGAATTTTTAGGTTTGGGTAATTCACAAGAGGAAAAGGAGGTTTCAGTATGAATGATTCAGAAAATCAAGAAAAAATGCTCGACCTTCTGACCCTGCGTGAGATTTACGGGTTGAGCGAGGAAGAACAACAGGATTTGGAACGATTACTACAAAATTTTCCCGAATGGCAGGATGATGAAACGCTTGCTCTAACGGCTGCCGCTATTACTTTGGCGGTCGTTGAGACGGACGAGCCGATGCCCGCCAATCTGAGGTCGAGAATTCTGGCTAGTTCGGAAAGATATTTTGCGAATGAAGAAATTAGCGAAGAAGCGAGCGGCAAAGTTTTAGATTTTAAATCGAAAAGAGTACAAACGGTTTCGGGTGAAACCGAAGTTGTCGGCGGTTTTGCCGACCGTCTGCGGAGATTGTCGTTTTGGAATTTGACGGGCTGGGTTGCCGCCGCCGCCGCTTGTGTCGTTTTAGGATTTAATTTGTGGACGACAAATGCGCCGGATGTTGCCGTCAAGTCGCCGCCGTCGCCGCAGATTTCCCCGACACCGCTGTCGTCGCCGAATTTGGCGCAGCAGCGCGAACAGTTTTTAACCGCTGCGCCGGATGCGGTTCAAAGTTCGTGGACTGATTTTAATCCGAAACAGCCGCGCAATGTTAAAGGCGATGTCGTTTGGAGCAATTCACTGCAAAGAGGTTACATCCGTTTTCAGAATCTTCCGGTCAACGATAAAACGCGCGAAACGTATCAACTCTGGATTTTCGACGCAAATCAAAACGCAAAAACTCCGGTTGACGGCGGCGTTTTCGACATTGATGCGAACGGCGACGTAATCGTCCCGATTGATGCCAAAATCAAAGTGGGCAAACCGACGATGTTTGCCGTAACCGCCGAAAAACCGGGCGGCGTGGTCGTTTCCGAACTCGGAAAAGTGATGGCTGTCGCTAAGATTGAAACCTAATTCTATTCTGCCGCGTAAAAACTCCGTAAAGTAAATCATCGTGTTTTTGATTGTTTTCAGCATCGGCTGTATGCAATCATAAATCTGTTCTCATCTTTAAAATTAAAAAAAGGAGTTTGCAATGTCTATAAAGCGATTTCTCGTTTTGTTTCTATTATTGACTTTCGCTATGTCATCAAATACGGTTTACGCTCAGAATGGCGAAAAACTGCCGCCGATCAAATACACGGAATTTAAATTAAAAAACGGTTTGCGCGTGATTATGCACCAGGATAAATCCACGCCGATTGTTGGCGTGAACGTCTGGTATCACGTCGGTTCAAAAAATGAAACCGCCGGACGCACCGGATTCGCGCATCTTTTCGAGCATTTGATGTTTCAAGGCTCGAAAAACTACGACAGCGACTATCTAAAGGTCGTTGACGAACTCGGAGCCAGCACTTTGAACGGTTCGACCAACGGCGACCGGACGAATTATTACGAAGTCGTGCCGTCGAATCAACTGGAAACGGCTCTGTTTCTCGAATCCGACCGGATGGGTAATCTGCTCGAAGCGATGACGCAGGAAAAACTCGACAACCAGCGCGATGTCGTCAAAAACGAGCGTCGTCAGAATTATGACAATCAGCCTTACGGCACGGCGGGCGAAAAAATCGCGGAGATAATGTATCCGCAGGCGCATCCGTATAGCTGGACGACCATCGGTTCGCTCGGCGATTTGACCGCCGCTTCGCAGGACGACGTAAAAGCGTTTTTCCGCCAGTTTTATGTGCCGAATAATGCTTCGCTCGTTATCGCCGGAGATTTTGACCCGAAGACGGCGAAAAAATGGGTCGAAAAATATTTCGGTCCGATCAAAAAAGGAAATGCCATTACGCGCCCGAATCCGGCGATGCCGAAACTCGACGGCATAATTCGCAAAGAATATGAAGATTCGGTGCAGTTGCCGCGCACTTATCTGGTCTGGCATACCGTCCCGCTCGGTCACAAGGACGAAGCCGCGCTCGACATTTTATCTTCGATTCTCTCGAACGGTCGCGGTTCGCGTCTGCAAAGCAGCCTCGTCTACGACAAACAACTCGTGCAGGACGTGAACGCCGGACATCCGACCAGAGAAATCGGCGGAGCTTTTCAAATTACGGCAACCGCGCGTCCAAATAAAACTTTGAGCGAAGTCGAGCAGGAAATAAATATCGAAATCGAGCGCATCAAACGAGAACCGCCGACGGCGGACGAAGTTTCACGCGCTCTGAACCGGCTCGAATCGCAGGCGATTTTCGGCTTGCAAACCGTCGGCGGTAAAGCCGATCAAATGAACAGCAACGCGACTTTCTTCAACAAACCGGATAATTTTCAGACGGAATTAGACGAGTATCGCAAAGTTACACCAGCGGACGTGCAGCGCGTGGCGAACGCTTATTTAATCGCCAATCATCTAGTGATGAATTTTGTGCCGCGCAAAACAAAAATTGCGTCGCAGACGAGTTCGGCGGCAAATACGCCAACGACCAAAGCCGGACAAAAGAGAGAAGTAAAACAAGATTACTCGAAAAATCTGCCGAAACCGGGACCTGATCCGAAATTCACTCTGCCCGCTATCGAAAAGCAAAAACTTTCCAACGGTTTGGAAGTTTGGCTGGTGCGTCAAACGGAACTTCCGATTGTTTCGATGAATATGGTCTTCAAATCCGGCGGAACGGCTGACCCGAACGGAAAAGCCGGTTTAGCGTCATTTACTTCAAGTCTTTTGAACAGCGGCACACGCACTCGCTCGGCAATTGATATTTCCAATCAGTTGGCAGACATCGGCGCGGGTCTCAACGCCGGTTCGGGATGGGATTCGGCAAACGTCTCGATGCAGACTTTGACGAAAAATTTAGACAAAGCACTCGATATTTACTCGGACGTGATCGTCAACGCGAATTTCCCGGAAAAAGAATTCGACACGTTTCGCCGCCGCGCTTTAATAGGTTTGCAGCAACGCAAAGACAACGCCAACGCGATTGCGAGTGTCGCTTACAATAGTCTGCTTTACGGCAAAAATCATCCATATGGCAACTCGCCGGGCGGCGACGAAGCGTCGGTTAAATCGTTCAAACAATCGGAAATCGAGAATTTTTACCGGACTTATTATCGTCCGAACAATGCGGTTTTGATTGTTTCCGGCGATACGACGATGAACGCACTCAAACCGAAACTCGAAAAGGCTTTCGCCAATTGGAAGACGGCTAATGTTCCGGCAGTTAATCTACCGGAAATCAAAGCGTTCGACCGACCGGGCATTTATCTGATTGACAAACCGGGCGCGGCGCAATCGGTAATTATGATTGGACAAGTCGGCGTTCCGCGCGATAATCCCGATTATTACGCGCTCCAAGTGATGAATTCGATTCTCGGCGGCGGCGGTTCGGCGCGTCTGTTTATGAATCTGCGCGAAGACAAAGGTTATACTTACGGCGCATACAGCAATTTCGCGTTTCGTCGCGGCGCGGGACCTTTCACCGCTTCCGCCGGTGTGCAGACTGCCGTAACGAAAGAATCAGTCGTTGAGTTTATCAAAGAACTCAACGGCATTCGCGGCTCGATTCCGATTTCGCCCGAAGAATTCAACATCAACAAAGAAAGCATAATTCGAAGTTTCCCCGGCGGTTTTGAAACCAACGGACAGATTACCGGTCAGCTTTCAAACCTTGTAAGTTTCGGTTTGCCGGATACGTTTTACAACGAATATTCGCGCAATATCAACGCCATCAGCTTGCAGGACGTAAACCGCGTCGCCAACAAATACCTAACGCCGGATAAAATGGCGATTCTGGTTGTCGGCGACAAAACCTTAATCGAACCAAAACTGCGTGAAATTGACGCTATCGGAAACACGATTTTCTTGCTCGACACGGAAGGAAATCCGATTGAGAAATAAATCTAAAGGGAAAATGGAAAAAGAGCGAGATGTAAAAGTCTCGCTCTTTTTTTGCGGCTGGTATTTTTTAACTTGCCATCGCTTGAACTTCCTGAATCGCGGGCGGATCGAAACCGAAATGTTTATAAGCCGCCGCCGTCGCCGTGCGTCCGCGCGGAGTGCGGTTTAAGAATCCGATTTGAATTAAATACGGCTCGATCATTTCTTCGATTGATTCGCGGTCTTCGCTGATCGAAGCCGCAATCGTTCCCACGCCAACCGGACCGCCTTCAAATTTTTCGATAATCGTCAACAATAATTTTCTGTCAACTTCATCCAATCCGAAACGGTCAACTTCCATCGCGTCGAGAGCCTTTTGAGCAAGCGCGCCCGAAATTCGTCCGTCGCTCAAAACCTCGGCGTAATCACGAACGCGGCGCAGCAGACGATTGGCAATGCGCGGAGTTCCGCGGGCGCGGCGGGCGAGTTCGGTTGCGCCGCTCGACTCGATTTCAACCTTCAGAATCTCCGCCGAACGATGCACGATAATTTCCAAATCCTTGCGCGGATAAAAATCCAAATGATTGACAATCCCGAAACGTCCGCGTAAAGGCGCGGAAATCATTCCGGCGCGGGTCGTTGCGCCGACCAATGTAAATTTCGGCAGATCGAGTTTCAAAGTCCGCGCCGCCGTTCCCTGACCGATAATCAAATCGAGTTGGAAATCTTCCATCGCCGGATAAAGAATCTCTTCGATTTGCGGTCGCAAACGGTGAATTTCGTCAATAAAAAGCACGTCGCCTTCTTCCAGATTCGTCAAAATCCCCGCCAAATCCCCGCCTTTTTCGACTGAAGGCGCGTGAACTGTTTTCAGATTCGCGCCCAGTTCGTTAGCAATAATTATTGCCAGACTCGTTTTGCCGAGTCCCGGCGGACCGAAAAGCAAAACGTGGTCGAGCGATTCGGCGCGGCGCAGCGCAGCCTTTAAAAATATCCGTAAATTATTGATAATACGCGGCTGTCCGATGTATTCGTCCAAACTTTTCGGGCGCAAACTCGGTTCCGCCTGAACATCTTCGAT
>JALYQJ010000267.1 GCA_030855875.1 Acidobacteriota bacterium | reverse complement strand
GAGAGCCGCCAGAATCGCCGGATACGCGCCGTAATCGAGCGAAATCGCCGCCACCGCCGACGCAATCGCCATCAAAGAGCCGACCGACAAATCAATGCCGCCCGTCGCAATCACAAACGTCATCCCGATTGCCACCAACATCGTCGGCGTAACCTGCACGAGAATGTTGCGAAAATTATCTATGTCGGCAAAATTCGGCGTGAGAGCGACGTTCGCCAGAACGAGCAGAACGAGTGCCGCCGCCGCGCCGTAAGTCGGCGCATAATCGGCAAAACTCGAAGCCGGGCGTTTCGCCGTCGTTTGTGTGATTGCTTCAGACATATTTCAATTTTGGATTTTGGATTTTGGATTTTGGATTGGAAGAGGAATGAAACGCTGATTTTAATCCGACTAAATCTGATTTGGTAAAAAACCTAAAACAAATCAATTGTCCTAAAGATCAGCTTCTTGTTTCAAACAATCCAAAATCCAAAATCTAAAATCCAAAATCAGAAGTCATTCAGTTGCCATCGCGTTGATAATCGAATCCTGCGAAATGTCCGCGCCGCGCAGTTCCGCCGCGCATTCGCCGTCGCGCATCACGACGATGCGCGAGCTGCCTTCGACGAGTTCTTCGAGTTCCGACGAAATCATCAAAACTCCTAAGCCTTCATTTGCCAATTCGTTTATCAGATTTTGGATTTCGCCTTTCGCGCCGATGTCAATGCCGCGTGTCGGCTCGTCCAGAATCAAAAACTTCGGATTTTTGCAGAGCCACCGCGCCAGCAGAACTTTTTGCTGATTGCCGCCGGAAAGCTCGCGGATTTTCTGCTCGCCGCTTGACGCTTTTATGCCGAGCCGCTTCATAAATTTCTCGACGATTTCCGTTTGTTTGGAGCGGGAAACCACGCCCAAGTGCGTCAGCGCGGGCAGCGCGGCGAGCGTCATATTTTCTCTTACCGACCATTCTGGAACGATGCCTTCGGCTTTGCGGTCTTCAGACAAAAACGCGATTCCGGCTTTGATTGCATCGTTCGGTGAATTTAATTTTAATTGCTTTCCTTCGAGCGAAACTTTTCCCGCGTCAAGCGCGTCTGCGCCGAAAACCGCCCGCGCCACTTCGGTTCTGCCGCTGCCGAGAAGTCCAGCCATTCCGAGAATCTCACCGCGTCCGGCTTTGATCGAAACATTTCTCAGCCGCCTGCCGCGAGTTAGATTTTCCGTTTCCAAAAGCGTTTCCGACATTTGCGCTTCGTGGTGTTCGCCGAAAGCGGTCGCGCCTTTTTTCTCCAAATCTTCGCGCTGTTTGCCGAGCATCAAACAAACCAAATCAATGCGTTCTAATCCGGCGAGCGGGCGCGTGGCGATAAATTTCCCGTCGCGCAAAATCGTCACTTTGTCGCACACGGCGTAAAGCTCGTCGAAGCGGTGCGAGATGTAAACGATGCCGGTTCCCTGCTCCTTCAAACGACGAATCACGTCATAAAGAAGACTGACTTCGCGCTCGGTCAGAGAACTCGTCGGCTCGTCAAGAACGAGAATTTTCGCGCCTAGAGAAACGCCGCGAGCAATCGCAATCATTTGACGCGACGCGATATTAAGGCTTCCCAAAACGGCTTTCGGGTCAATCTGCAAACCGAGATTCCGCAAAGTTTCTCCGGCTTCCCGATACATTTTATTCCAATTAATTAAACCGAACCGGCGCGGCTCGCGTCCCAAAAACATATTTTCGGCGACCGAACGATACATCAAAAGATTGACTTCCTGATAAACGGCGACGACTCCGGCGTTCTGCGCTTCTCCCGGCGTGCGGAAATTAACCGGCTTTCCTTCGTAAAACATCTCGCCGCCGTCGCACGAATATGCTCCGGTCATCACTTTAATCAGCGTCGATTTACCCGCGCCGTTTTCGCCGACGAGCGAATGAACTTCGCCGCGCTCAAGCGTAAAATCAACGTCGTCAAGCGCGACTACGCCGGAGAAAACTTTTCTGATGTTCCGCATCCGCAAAAGCGGTTCGTTGTTCATAACTTTTTTTGCCACGAATAACACGAATGGCACGAATAAGAAAAATTAAGAAAAATAAAATTAATTCGTGTTATTCGTGGCTCAACTTCTTTAATACGCTTCGTTGACGAACTGCGCCGCGTTGCTCGAATCGTAAAATTTATCTTCCAGAACAATTTTCGACGGAATCTGTTCGCCGCGCAAAAATTTTTCGTATGTGTCGAAAGCAATTGGACCGAAACGCGGGTTGCTTTCGACCGTGATGTTCATATCGCCGGCGATAATTGCTTCGAGAGCCGATTTCTGCCCGTCAATCGAAACGACTTTGACATCTTTGCCCGGATTCATATTGGCGGCTTTTAACGCCTGAATCGCTCCCAAAGCCATTTCGTCGTTGTGCGCGTAAACGACGGTGATGTTTCTGCCGTGCGCCTGAATCAAATTTTCCATTACCTTCTGCCCGTTGGCGCGGGTAAAATCGGCGGGCTGCGCGGCGAGAATTTTCATATCGGGATTTTTTTCAATCACGTTTCTGAAGCCTTTGGCGCGGTCATTGGCGACGCTCGAACCGGCTGTTCCCTGAAGTTCGACGATGCCGGCTTTGCCGTTCGTATTTTTGGCTAGCCATTCACCGACGCGCTCGCCCTGCTGGACAAAGTTCGACCCGATAAACGTAACGTAATCATCGCCGACTTTCCCAGCCGCTTCACGGTCAATCAAAAACACGGGAATCTTCGCGGCTTTGGCGGCTTGCAGCGCGGGCGCGAGACCTTCAAATTCACGCGGCGCGAGAAAAATCGCGTCAACGCCGCGCGCGACCAAATCTTCCACGTCCGAAACCTGTTTGGCAGTTTGCTGCTGCGCGTCCGAAACGACGAGTTGATATTTATCACTGCGCTTTGCCGCTTCGTCGTTCATCGATTTTGTTTCCGCGATTCGCCACGGTCCGTTGTTTTCCATCTGCGAAAACGCGACCGTTTTTTTGCCGCCGTCGCCGCCCGTGCCATTTCCGCTAGTGCCGCCAGCCGGTTTGCGGTCACACGCGATAAAAGCGACGGCGCAAAGTGTTATCAAAACTAAAAGGCTTCGATTTTTTAATTTAAAGTTCATAATTTTATCACTCCAAAAGTGCCTGTCTAAAATAAAATTTATTTTTTATTTCGCCGGTTCGATTCGCAAAAATCCGAAACGCGCGGAAGCGTTTTCTGCTCCGCCGACCGTCATCGCCACGCGCACGCCTCTATCCCACGGCGGCAGATAATCGCCGTTTTGTTCCGCGCCGACCGAAGTAAAAGTTTTCCCGTCGCCGCTTACGGCAAAGCTATAAAAAGCTCCGTCACGCGCCGTCATTCGCAAATAAATTTGATTGCCCGTCGGCGCGTCGTGCGTCGAGAGCATCCGATGATTATTGCGCTCGCGCCGCCAGACGACGATTTTATTATCTTTTAGTCCGAAACCGAGAGCGTTTTCGCCGTCGCCGAAAGCCGACAGTCCGGCGACCGCGCCGCCCGTCAAACTTTTCCGATCAACCTGCGTCGTCGCCGTATAGCTCCCGTTCGTCGTGTAATAAGCCATCACGCCGCCAATCGGATTCGTCATTTGCGCGGTATTCGGCGATAGTTGCAAAAATCCGCCGCTGATTTTATACGTCGGAATGCTGTTTTGCAGCCATTGCCATCCGAATCGTAAATTCGGCGAAGTAAAATCGTCAAAAAAGCGATATTCCTCATCTTTCTCAGCGATTCCGAGCGGCGCGGCGGCGGTTTTGCTCGCGCCTTTGCCGTTGTTAATCGTCGCCCAACCGTCTTTCGTCCAGTTCACTTCGTCGAGATAAGCCTGCCGCCCGACGTAATTCACATCCTTCG
>JALYQJ010000248.1 GCA_030855875.1 Acidobacteriota bacterium | reverse complement strand
ACACCTACGAGGTTAGCTGACGGGCTAGGAACGAAGAAGTATCCCCGCGTATATTTGGCATTTACGCTTCGCCCCGGTTTTATGAAAAATGAAAAAATCATAAAACTTTTGGTTCCCCCGCGCTGTTCTATATAGGATAAAAACAACTTCGGTGATCAACTTTTCAACAAACAAAATTTTATCATAATTCGGCGACGTGATTCAAGACTGATTTGAAATAATTTTATTTATGCGGAAAGAGATGATAAAGCATTAAATAAACGGCGACACCGCTCGCGGAAACATAGAGCCAAATCGGATAAGCGTATTTAACGACGGCTTTATGACGCGAAAATTGGCGCGTGACGGCGTAATACATCGCCCGCAAAACCAGAGGAAGGACGATTACCGATAAACCGATGTGGGTGATTAAAATAAAAAAATAAACATACCGCACAAAGCCTTCGCCGCCAAATCTATTAGCCGGATTTGAAATGTGATAAATGATGTAACAAACGAGAAATAAGCCGCCCAAAGCAAACGCGGTCGTCATCACAATGCGGTGATGCGCGATGTTTTTACGCTTTATTAAAATTAATCCGGCGATTAATAATACGGTGGTTGCGGAATTAATCCCTCCAATCGCGTGTGATAGGTTTTTCGTCCAATCGCCCAAACTTAGTTTGTTTGGAAATGAAAGCATTACGGCGACGGCAACCGGAACGACAAAGGATAAAATATTAATAAATAACAGCGAATTGCGTTCCTGCCGGTTGATCACATTTTCCATAACTTCATTTCCAAAAACTGAGCAGCATTAATAAAACCAACCACAATCCGCCCATAAAATGCCAATACCAGCCGACGACCTGCGTCAAAGTTTCGCGCCGCTGCGTTCCTTCGGAGGAATTGTCCAGATACCACGTTTTCAAAACTACCGCGCCGAGCGCAACGATTCCGCCGATGACGTGAACGGCGTGAACTGCCGTTAAGATATAAAAAAATCCGGCGTATGGATTGCTCTGCACGTAAACGCCGCGATTGACCAGTTCGAGCCACGCCAAAAGCTGTGAGGAAATAAAAGCCGCGCCGAGAATCGTCGTCGCCAGCAGCCATTTTTTCGCCTTAGGCTGATTTCCCGCGTAAATTCCCTTTTGTGCGAGCATAAATGTCAGACTGCCGGTTAAAATTAAAAACGTGCTGATCCAAACCTGAACCGGCAATTTAAAAGGCTGCCATTCGATAGCTTTATTTGTCGAAATGACGATGTATGCTCCGATTAAAACGCCGAACGTCATCACGACGACACTCAGCAAAAACCACGTTAATATTTTGGATTTGTTCGGTTTGAACGGCTCTAATTCCTGAAAATTTTCCTTATTCGAGTGGTTGCCGCCGCTTCCGCCGCCGCCGCCGCCGCCGCGATTTTTGCCGCCGTTATTTGATCCGCCCGACCGCAAGCCGGAGCGACGCTTCAACTTTTTTTCGGTTTCAATTGTTGTTTCGATTGTTCCGACCGGCATACGCTTTTTTATAAAAATTTACGAGATATGAAAATAAAGTTTAATGATTGAAAACCATCAAGGCAAAAATTATCGGCAGGTATAAAACGGAAACCAAAAGCAAAGCGCGCGCTTTTTCATTTGTTTTAGCCCGCGCCGCTCTGATGCTCGCCCACAAAAACCAGATGCCGAGCAGACTCGCGCCGATTAAGTAAATAACGCCCGAAACGCCAAAAAAATATGGCATTACGCTGACCGGCAAAAGCAGAATCGTAAAAATAACAATTTGTCGGGCAGTGATTTTCCCTTCCGGTTCGACGACCGGAAGCATCTTGATTCCGGCTTTGGCGTATTGTTCCCGATACATCCAGGCTATCGCCAAAAAATGCGGAAACTGCCACAAAAAAAGCATCGCAAACAAAATCCACGCTCCCAATGTGATTTCGTCGGCGGCTGAAGTCCAGCCCATCAGCGGCGGCATCGCTCCCGGAATCGCGCCGATTGCCGTCGAAGCCGAAGTCCGGGTTTTCAAGGGCGTGTAAAGAAAAACGTAACCGACGATGACGATTAATCCAAGAAAAGCAGTTAATCCGTTGACCAGAAAAGCGAGATAAATTTCAGCGACGACGCACAATAAAACACCGAAAATTAACGCTTCGGTCGCGGAAATCGTCCCGATAACCAGAGGACGTTTTGCCGTTCGCTCCATCAGCGCGTCGGTTCGTCTTTCGATAAATTGATTAAGCGTCGCCACGCCGAACGCGAGCAGCGCGATCCCGATAATCGAATTGAAAAACAAAACGAAATTAAAATCGCTTTTTGAACCGAGATAAAATCCTGCCGCTGAAGTCAAAACCAGCATAAACGCGATGCGAGGTTTAGTCAGTTCGAGAAAACCCGCGAGTTTTTCTCGCAGTCCGATTACTTTTGCCGCTTGAATTTCAGTCGTCGCTATTTCCATTAATTTATGATTCGGACAGTTATCCTAACTGCTGAATTTACTAAAGAATACCTTGCGCCAATCAATATTCCAAACCCGCAAAGTCAAAGCAAACTTCTTTTGCTTAAAAGTTAAACTAATTTTTTAACGGATGACAAAAAAGTTCGGCTAAGTTATGATTTTTTATAGACAAAAACAAAAAATACAAAGATGTCAGCCGCCGAAGAAACAATAAAAGTAAAGGATTTTGCCAAACCGAAAACCGCACCGATTGTTAATCGAGTTCTCGATTTTTTGAGTTCAGTGCGATTCGGCGTTGTTTTGCTGTGCGTTTTAGTCGCCTTTTCGATGCTCGGAATGCTCGTTATACAGCAAAACGTGCAGGGTTTCGACGCTTATTACGCTTCCCTAACACCCGCTGAAAAACTCGTCTACGGCAGTTTGGGTCTTTTTGATGTTTATTATAGCTGGTATTTTAAACTTCTCTTGCTCGTTTTGTCGCTCAACATCGTTTTGGCTTCAATTGATCGTTTTCCTGTAGCTTGGAAAAATTATATTTCCCGACCAAAAGTTACCGCGACGCGCGATTGGATTTTGAATCAAAAACAGAATGCTGTTTTCCGTATCAATGCGCGAAACGAAAAAGAAGTCGTTGAAATAATAAGTGAAACTCTAAAGCATAACGGATTGACCACGCAAACAGCGCAGACAAGTCAAAGTTCTTATGCCGTTGATGATGAAGGCAAAAAGGATTTTTCCAGAATTGAAAACAAAACTTATCTTTACGTTTTCGGACAGAGCGGAAAATACAATCGGTTGGGCGCGTATATCGTTCACGTCGCTTTGTTGACGCTCTTTCTCGGTCATTTCGTCGCGCTGCAAACCGGATTTGATGCCGATGTCAATATGATGCCCGGACAAGTGAGCGATCAGATTCAGCTTATCGAATTTAATCTAGATCAGAAAGAAAAATTCAACGTCCAGCTTCCGTTTACGATTACCTGCACGGATATTCAGCAGAAACTCATTGATCCGACCGGCGAAATCGGCGTGTCGAATACTTTGGACTGGCGGACGCAAATCAAAATTGACGACCCGGAATACGGCGAAACCGTCGCCGATGTCAGCCTAAATAATCCGTTCAGTTATCGCGGCTACCGTTTTTTTCAGGCGCAAACCGTGCCGGTCGGCAACGCCCGAATGCTGAAGTTGGAATTAACGCCGGAAAAAGCCGGCGACGTTTTGACCGTTGATTTAATGCGAAACGGCGCGGCAGCGGAATTGCCGGACGGAACAAAAATCAAGTATGAAACATTTATGCCGGATTTCGTTCTGAGCGGCGGAAAACCCGATACGCGCTCGGCAAACTACAACAATCCGGCGGCGGTTTTAGGCGTGACTTTGCCGGGCGGCGAGAAATCCAAAGTTTACGCATTCGCCAACAAACTGCCCGACAACGCTCCGATTGGCGCACCGAAAGCCGGTTTCCGCTGGCGGCTCGCGGAATTTGAAAAAGCCCCGCTCGCGCACGTTCTCTCAATCAAATACGATCCGTTTCAAGGCGCATTAATTGCATGGTATTTCGGCGGATTCGGTCTTATCGGCGCGTTGATTTTCGTATTTTTCTTTTCTCATAAACGGGTTTGGGCGTTGATTGACAAGCGCGGAGAAAATGATTACGAAATAGTTTTAGGCGGAAACGCCAACCGCAATCAATTAGGTTTTGAAGACAAATTTAATAAAATCGTCAATGATTTGGAAGCATAACAGTATAAACAGCCCGACAAAATAGTTGTAAAAAAATATGGAAGAAGTTAGCAGAATACAAAACGAAGTAATTTCACCGCGTGATTCATTTAAAAGTTCACAAATCGCATCGTGGACTTCATATTTGCCCGCGATTATGGCGATTGTCGGCGCGTTTTTGATGCTCGGTCTGCGCCTTCAGACGGGCGCGGGATTTATCTCTGACGGCGCGTTGATGATGATTGCGCTCGCCTGTTATCTTTTAGCCGCGCTTTTTCAATTGACCAATCTTTACGCGCCGTCGGAGATGGCGCAGAAAATTGGTTTGTGGACGGCAACGCTCGGCGTTTTCTTTAATCTTTCGAGCTGGCTCGTGCGCTGGGTCGCGGCTTACGACCGCGAAATCGGAATGATGCGCGCCGGGGGAAATATGGAAACGCCGTGGGTTTTTCGATATATTCCATTCGCTAATTTGTATGATTTGAGTCTGGCGTTCGCGTTCGGCGCGGGCATCGCCACATTAATTTTCGCGCACCGCAAAAATTTTCAGGTTTTGAGCGCGTTTACGCTTCCGCTCGCCGCTTTAATTTTGACACTGGCGAGATTTATCGGCAGCGAATTCGTTGATCTGCCGCCGGTTCTCGATTCTTACTGGCGACCGATTCACGTCGGAGTCGCGGCTTTAAGTTACGGTGTCGCGCTCGTTTGTTTCGCCGTCGCGGTCATTTATTTGCTAAAGGATAAAGTAAAAGTCGAAGCGATGGCGGTTTGGTCGAGCATCTTTGCTCTCAGCGTGATTGCGACGATCAGCAAATTTTCGGTTTTTACCGAGTTCGTTTATCGCGCCGGAACATTCGTACCTAATTCGACGGGCGGAAAACCTTTCTCCGGCTTTTTCCGTCTGGAAATTCCATACATCGGCGCGATTCTCGCTTTCGCCGGAATTTTGCTTTTGGGCGTTGTCATTTCATTTATAATTTATCTTTACCAAAATAACGAAACGGCGAAAAAGTTCGGTCATCTTTTGCTCAAACTTTCATTAATCGTCCAAATTACCGCAGTCGCGCTGTTAGTTTCGGGAATAAAATCAAACGACAATGTTTTGCCGCGACTGCAAACGCAAATCGCGCAGGACACAACTCAATTTACGACCGTCGGACGCGCCATCGCCGAACGGCAAAATCTTTCGGCGCAGGAGTTTGCTGCTTTGACACCGACTCAGTTGGAATTGACGGCGAAACAATTTTTGCAGTCGAACGGCGATAAAATGTTTACGAGTTTGAACACGAATCCGGTCGAAGTCGCCGGTTTGATAACGGCGATTGCCGGAACATTTTTCGTGATTTTGTTCGGCTTTAGAACGGAAAAACTCCGCGAACGGCTTCCCTCTTTAGATTCGCTCGACGGTTTAATGTATAAAACTGCAAGTCTTGCATTTGCCGGACTTGCGATGCTTTTGATAACCGGCGCGATTTGGGCGAACGAATCTTGGGGCAGACCGTGGGGATTTGACTCAAAAGAAACGGGCGCGTTAATCGCGTGGCTGACTTACGCGGCGTTTCTGCACACCAGAATTTCACGCGGCTGGCGCGGCAGAAGTTCGGCATATTTTGCGATTATCGGATTTCTGCTCGTAATTTTCACGTATTTAGGTGTAAGTTATTTGCTTCCGGGTTTGCACAGTTACGCTTAAAGATGAAACTTTTGTGAATTGTCGGCGTGTATTTCTCTGAATTTTCTTATGGAGACGTTTGAAATTATGAAAAAAACTACACCTTTTTTTATCGGAATCGCGGGCGGTCTGTTGAGTTTATTTATCGGTTCGCTTTTGTTTTATTTCCCGATTTCAGCCGAAAAAAGCGCGGCGGTTCAGTGGGAATATTGCGCGATAACGGCGGCTTATATTCCCGCCAATTCCGAAAATCAGGCTTTTTTCGGCGGCGCGGTCAACATTTGCTACCTGCAAATCGGCGGTTGTAAAAATGAAGAAGTAAAAGCGGAATTGGCTTATGCTAAGTTTTTGCAGGAGTTTCGACTCGAAAACACCGAGCAATCCAAAAGTTTCGGTTACAATCGCGCCAAAGATTTGGCGTTTTCCAAGGCGGTCGCCAAACTCGGATTTGAAGGTTGGGAAATAATCAGCCAGCCGTCAATCGAATTTGATAATTATATCCCGAATAATCAGGGTAATTTCACGGTTTCGGCGGGCGATAAAAATACCAAGCCCGACGTTTATTTCAAACGACCGAAACAACAATAGTTTAATAATAGTTTTAATGAAAAAGGAAAATATTCTCTTTGCCGTCGGCGGAATTGTGGTCGGATTAATCATCGGCTTTTTCGCCGCCAATTCGATTAACAAAAATGCCGTCGCGCAGCAACCTGCGGCGCAAAATCAGCCGAACGCGCCTTTTGCAAATCAACCGGCAAACCCGCCGAATCAGTCGGGCGGAATGATTCCCGACGTGCAGGAAAAATTGGACAAAGCGAAAAACGAACCGGAAAATTTTGCGGCGCAGATGAGCGCGGGCGATATGTATGCTCAAATCGGAAGTTATGATAAAGCGTTTGAATTTTACGAGCGCGGCGTTCAATTAAAGCCGGATAATTTTCAGGCGAACGTGCAGATCGCCAATGCTTATTTCGATAGTCGTCAATTTGAAAACGCCGGAAAATATTATGCAAAGGCTCTGGAAATCAATCCGAACGATGTAAACGCGAGAACTGATTTGGCGACCACTTTTGTCGAACGGCAAAACCCGGATTACGAACGCGCCGTCAATGAATTTCAAACGACGCTCGAAATCAATCCGAAACACGAACCGACGCTTTACAATCTCGGCGTAGCTTTTCACCGAATGGGCGAAGCTGAAAAAGCGCAAAATACTTTATTACAACTAGAACAAACTAACGCGAGCAGTCCGTTAGTTGGCAAATTAAGGCAGATTTTTGCTGCTAAATAATGATCATTTGATGTCTATCCAATCGTCATTTTCGCAACGTCGAGAATTGAGTAGCGTCCGATTTTGCCGTTTTTCGAGATAATTGTCAGAATGCCTTTATCAACGCCGACTTTTAAGACTTCGCTCATCGGCTGCTCGATTTTCTCTCCGTCTTTAAATAAAACTATCAGACGAATATTTTCCAGCGGATTCGGTTCGACGATTTTCGCCGGTTTAACTTTTTTTGATCTCGCGGCGGCAACGGTGGTTTTCACAGATTTTTGTTTTGCTTCTCGTTTTTTCGGTGCTGCACTTTCCGTTGCTGCATCTTCCGATTTTGAAATTTCCGTTCCGTTGATCGTGATTTTTTCAACTTCACCGGCTTCATCAATTACTTTGGGCTTTTCGACTTCTTCCGTTTTCTCCGTTTTGTTTTCCGCAACTTCTTGAACAGATTTTTCTTTTTCGGTCGGCGTGTTGTCAGACACGGCAACTTCGATTTTTTGCCCGGATTCGCTGACTTCGATTTTCCTTTCGTCTTTATTTTCGGGAACGGTTTCGGCGATGACGGATTTTTCGGCGTTCATTTCGACGCTGACTTCTTTAACTATTTCCTTTGAATCAGCATCTTTAGAAACGGTTTCGACTGGCGAAAGTATCGGTTTCGGTTTGACTTCGATAATCGTTCCAACCGAATTAACGCGCACGTCGGTTTGATTTGAAGACGCGATTTCGGGAAGCTGTGGTTCGGCGGATTTAGCGTCAGCGGCGGCAACGAAACTTCCGGCAAATTTTATTTTGAATGTCGCCGCGTCGTCATTCGGCGTTCTGCCTTCGACGCGCAAAATCAGTTTTTCCGGCTTGCGAAAATAAATCACGCGCCCGGTTTCATTGACGGCGGAATCGGCGTAGACGACGATTTTTGTAATTGTTTTAAGTCCGTCGGCGTTAAAAATATCAATATCACCGTTAAAATTCGTCGTCACGACGTTTATAAAAACGTCGCCTTGATTGCTGCCGAATGTGTAGAAGTAATCGGTCAGACGCGAATCGCCGATGTCGCGCGGCTTAATCGTTCCGCTTATTTCATTGGTCGTCACCGGAGTCGGATAACTCTGGCTGGTTGATTGGGCAAATACCGCCGAAACGCAAAATGCAAAATGCAAAATGCAAAATAGAATGCAAAATAAAATAAAACTTTTTTGAATTTTTAATTTTGAATTTACCATTTCTAAACCAAATCCTTTCGCAGGTGAACGAGCCGCGAAGTTTCCTGATAGCCGAGATTTTGATGCGCTTTGAGACTCATTTCGTTTCCAATTTCGGCATCCGAAGCCATTTCGGTCGCGCCTTTACGTTTCGCCCATTTTTCCGCTTCCGAAACAAGCCGTCTTCCGATTCCGTAGCGGCGATATTTTTCTTCGACAAACCAGCCTTCCAGATAACCGACGTGATCGCTGTGGCAATCTTCGACAAACGGGCGAATGCTCGCTTCGAGAAATCCGCCGAGCAAATCGTCGCCGACTTCGGCTACCAAAACAAGCTGCGTTTCTGTGTGTTCGTAAATATCCATCATTTCGGCTTTGTGTTCCGCTTCGCTCGATTCGTCCCAGAGCATTTTTCGCAGCCGAAACCATTCGCCAATATCATTTTCCCGCAAAGGTCGAACGATAAAATTTTGTTGTGTCATCGGAAATTGATTTTAGCAGTCTTAATGATTGCAAACAACCATTTTAATGCGTTGAATCAATCGTGGTAATTATATAAAAAAAGTCGAGCAAAACCGCTCGACTTCTCTTCTATAAATATTTGAAAGTATGTTATTCACCACTTCCCGCTTTCGCCGCCTGCGCTTTGTCCTGAAGCAATTCAAGTGCTTTTTTTAACTGTAAATCTTCAAGATTTTGTTTTGCGGGTTCGGTTTTCGGAGCCGGAGTCGGCGACGCTTCAGGCTGCGGATTTTGATTCTGCTCTTCCTGCTGGTCAATTAATTCTTCGACTTCGAGCGGTTCGGGCGTGTCAGGTTTTTTGACTTCAACCGACGGCTTCACGCCGGAATTGATTCTTTCATCGCCCAAAAATGCGGTTCCGTTCGGCGAAGCCCATTTCGCGGTCGTCAAAAGCAATCCGTCGCCGCCGCGCAGCGTGAACAATTGCTGTTCCGTTCCCGATCCGAAACTTCTTTCGCCGACGACTTCTCCGCGTTTGCGTTCGAGAATCGCCGATGCAACGACTTCTCCGACTCCGGCTGTTCCCAAATCAATCAGCACGACGAGTTTGCCGTCGTAAATCGCTTTCGCCGGATCAGCCGTGAAAGTTTTCACCGCTTTATTTTCACGCCCGATAACTTTCGCAATCTCGCCGTCTTTGATGAACAGATTCGCTGTCGAAACGGCTTCCTGAAGATTTCCGACGGCAACGCCGCGCAAATCAAGCACGATTTTCTGCACACCTTGTTTCGTCAAACTTTGAACCTGATTGCGAATGTCATTCGCTTCGCCTTCTTCGAGGCTGTAAATTTTCACTACGCCGACTTTACCTTCGACGATTTTCGATTCGGCTTGCGGAATCGTGTATTTTCCCCGAAAAACTTTTATCGTTTGCGGTTTCGCGCCGGAACGCAAAACGCGAACGCTCACTTCCGAACCCGCGTCGCCGTTTAAAAGCTGCCGCGCGTCGTAAAGTGAAATATCCCGCGTCGCTTTCGCGCCGATGTATTCGATGACATCACCGGCTTTCAAACCGGCTTTATCGGCAGGCGAACCTTTAATTACAGAAACGACGTAGAGATACGAAGAAACCTGCGAAAACTCCGCCCCAATGCCGACTTTGTTCGCCGTCTTCGAGTTTTGATATTCTTTAACCTGATCCGGCGTTAAATAGGATGAATAAGGATCAAGCCCGCTCGCCAACCCGCGCAGCGCACCGAAACGCACCTTTTCCAAATTCGGATCGTCAACATAATCGTTTTGAATATGCTGCAAAACCGATTCAAAAATGCGAATCTGCGCTCCGGCATCGTTAATCGGCTGCTGCGCCCGCGTCGCCAAAGGACTCAAAACGCCGCCGATCAATGCATAAACGGCGATTACCGCCGAAAGTGCGAGTATGAAAAATTTTCCGCGAAATGACATATTTTTATTTGGCTGATTAATTGCAAACGGTAAAAATTTGACGAATTTTATAAAACCATTAACAATTAACGATTATCTAATATCAAAAGTTTTCCTGCAAGAACCTGTGTCAGAAAAAGAAACAACTAATCTCGAAGATTTTACAGATGTTTTTCACGCCCCGCGTGACGGCAGAATTATTGCTCTCGATCCCGGCACGAAACGCATCGGCGTTGCCGTCTGCGACGAACTGCAAATTACTGTGCGCCCGCTATTTACCCTTAAACGTAACGGCTGGAAAAAACTGCTTCTGCAAATCAAAGACATTCTAGCCGAATATGATGCGCGTGCGCTCGTGTTGGGTTTGCCATACAACTTTGACGGCACGGAAAGCGCGATGTCGGCTGAAGCCAGACGATTGGCGCGAAATTTTTCTCTGTCGCTCGAAATTCCCGTTTTTTTGCAGGACGAACGCGCTACATCTTACGCGGCTCGCGGCGAATTGTGGAAGCGCGGTATCAACGGAAAGGAAATGCGCGAAAAAATTGACGGCGAAGCGGCGGCTTATATTTTAAGCGATTTTTTATCGAGAATCGCTGAATCTAAAATTAACGTAATTCGGGATAATCAAAAATAAAAGTGACAGCCACAAAAAGGCACAAAAATCGCAAAAGTAAGAATTAAAAAGAATCTTTTTTTGAGAATTTTGTGCCTTTTTGTGGCAAACCTTATCTTTTTCGGCTTTAAGAGCGTGTCTGAAAAGTTGTAACGCCGCCATCTTGGCGGCTGTCGCGCTGCCATCTTGGCGGCGTGTATAACCGAAACTTGAATTAATACCAACAGTTTCTGACGGCAGGATGCCATCAGGACA
>JALYQJ010000236.1 GCA_030855875.1 Acidobacteriota bacterium | reverse complement strand
GTGATGCCGACGAGTTTCGCTTCGGTTAAGGCTTCGCGCACGTCTTCTCTCGCGTAACGTGCGTCGCCGTAATCGTGATCGTAAGGTCTGCCGTCGGTGAGGATTATTAAAAGTTTCGTGCGCGATTCCTGTCGGACGAGTTTGGCGGCGGCGTGACGGATTGCCGCGCCCATCCGAGTGTTGTTTTGAAACGTGATTCCTCCGATTCGGCGTTCGATTTCTTCGGAATATTTTTCGTCAAAGTCTTTGACGATGTAAAATTTCACGTTGCGCCGACCTTCGGACGTGAAACCGTTGATCGAATAAACGTCGCCGACGGCTTCGAGGGCTTCGCTCATCAGCACTAAACCTTCCTTCTCGATTTCGATGATTCTGCGTCCCGGATGCGTATAAGGCTGCAAGGGATTGCGCGTAATCGTTCTGGCGGTCGAAGAAGATTGATCGAGCAGCAAGGAAACGGCGACATCGCGCTGTTTTCTGAGGCGTTTCGTGTAGATTCTTTCCGATTGCCGTCCGTCGGCTTTTTTATCTATTACATAATCAATCAGCGCGTTTAAATCATAATCTTCGCCGTCAATTTCGCGGTTGACGCGCGTTAAGTTTTCCGGTTTCATCAATTGAAACTGATGGCGAATCGAAGAAATAACGCCGCGATAGCGCGAACGGGCGAGTTCGACGAAATTGCGGTCGCCCTGCCGCACTTTTTTCTCGATGACGCGGCTCCAGCCGACGCGATAATCGTTTAATTCCCTATCCCATTCATCATACGCAAAAGCCGTGTCACCGGCTTCGAGCGGCTGTTCGGGCATTTCGCTGTGCGCCCACGCTTCCGCGCCCTGCAAATCGTCGGGTTCCGCGTCTTCGTCTTCGTCAATATTGTTCCAGGCGTTGAATAAATCCTTTACGTCCTGCAATTTCTGCGGTTTTTGTTCGCGTTTGATTTGATTTTCCGTGACGGCTTCACCGGAATTTTTATCTTCGTAAGCAAAATCTCCTTTTTCTTCGTTTTCGGGCGATTGTTCCTGCTGGGTTTCTTCGGGCGAGATGGTTTGAAAAAGCGTATAGACGCGGCTCGTCGCCATTACCGAATCGGCAACGGTCGCGTTTTTAATCGCCAGATAACTTTCGATGACGGTTTCGATTTCCGAAACGATCTGCCCGTAAAACTGCCGCGCGTCGTCAGTCGCGCCGCCGCACAGAGTAATTTGAAAAAGCAGTTCAAACGGCACCTGATTAATCGGCAAATCGAAAATATACGGACGTTTTTCGCCAAGAAAGGTCTGCATCAAATCCAAATCCTTGCGAAGTCCGCGATAATTGCGGCGCAAGGATGCGTCAATCCGGGCGTTTTCCATAGTGCCGAAGATTTTTTTCGCCAGACGCGGTTCGGGAAAAACCTGCAAAATCGCTTTGTAATCCGAATTTTTCGGCAGCTTCTTTCGGCGTTTTTTCGTTTCCGCCCGAACTTCTTCTTCGGTCAAAGCTCTTTCGCCCTTCTGCACGTCTTCGATATAACCGGCGAGCGAAAATGCATCAAGTTGCTCGGCGGTTGCGGCGTAAAGTTCGGAAAGGTCGGCGAACGCGGCTTTTAATTCCTTTGTGTCTTTTTCAAAAGTGCCGAATTCGATTTGTCCCGCGCCGTGCGCCGCTAGAACTTTGTAAAGCCGAAAATCCATCTCGTCGGTTTGAAATTCGTTGACGTTCGACGGCAGATAGATCGTTTTGCCGTCGCCGATGCGCGATTCCTGCGGCATCGCCGAAAGCGGCGCGATTTCAACTTCTTTTCCGGTCAGACCTTCAACGTAAATTCGCAAAACCGTCTGAATTTTTTCGAGCGGCAAACCTTCCTGCGCGTCCTGTAAAAGCTCGTTCGATTGGCGAGTTTCGAGCGCGAAATAGCTTTTTCGCGCCTTTGCCGTCGCGCCGCTTTTTTCCGCGATGCCGGTTTCGACCCATTCTTCAAACTGCGCGAGCGAAACTTTTTTGAGTGCGGTTGCCGACGAACGAAATGCCGCGAGCGCACTTTCGGCATCGTTTTCGGCGATTTCGGCGATTAAATGCAAAACTTTTCGTGCGACCGGAACGATTTCATCCTTCTTTTTCAAAGTGTTTATTTGCGCGAAAAACTTTGGCGTGGCGCGTAGAAAAGCGATCAGAATCGCGTTTCCGTGTTTGGCGATTTTGCATAAAACCGCGCACCAATCTTCAAAAACCGCGTCCGATTTACGCAAAACTTCGCTTCCGGCGGAAACGAAATGCAGCGTTACGCTGCCGCCGTATTCGAGAAACTCAATGGATTTTTCCATCAAAAGCATCGCGTTTTCAGCCGAAGTTTTTTCAAGCGATTCCGGCAGATTCGCCCACAAATCCGCCGTCATTCCGCCGGTTCTCTGTGCGAAATGCGAAGCCAGCGCGATGACCGATTTGGCGACTTCGCGCTTTTCCGTTCCGAATTTTTTCAAACTTTCGGAAACCTGTGGAGTTTTTTGCAAAAAATCCGCGCTGTGTTTGGCGGAACGATTGGCGATTTCTGAGGCGAGCCGCAAAATCCCGGTCAGAAGTTCATCGTCTTTAATTTCTCCGGCGAGAAGCGGAATCAGTTCAAAAGTTTCGAGCGCAATCGAACTCGACAAAACCAGTTGACGAATGCAAATTTGAAAAACGATTGAACGCGCGTTTTCAGGAACCGCCTTCAAACCGCTTACGCCGTCCGAGAAAAATTTCGCGCCCGCGTCGGCATTTCCCATCGCCAGCCGTCTGCCCATTTCCGCCCAGTTTCGCAAATCGTCCGCCGATAAAATTCTCGCGGCTTTCGGCACGGCTTCAACGAATTCGCGGCTCACGCGCAGAGAAACTCCGGCTAACGAAGCACTCATTTCGAGTGCGGCGCGTTTTTGTTCGCTCGACAGCAATGTTAATTTTTTTGCTAATCCGGTGAATGTTTCCTTTTGAGAATCGGCTTTATCGCTTTCAGTTTCCGCCATATCTACATTTTAAGTCGGCGAAGTCCGTGAAGTCTAGCAAGTTTTGATAATTGATTTGCCGATTTTTTCTCACTTTACTGTATTTTTCGGAAAAACGAATGTGTGAATGCAAGGCGTTTGACCTCTTTCGTGGAGCGAATCTATGCGTCCGGCGCGGGCGAGTTCGGCAAATTTCCCCATGAGAAAATTTTGCTCTTCAGCCGTCATATGCATATAAGCGATGTCAAAAGTCCTTCCGGTCGAGTGCGGCGGAGTAGGTCCCTTGTAAGCGTTTCCCGTATCGCGTGATAAAGCAACCTGATATTCGAGCGAGCGGGTCAGCGAAGTTATTTTCAGCGGTCGGTTAAATTGTTTATGATACGCGCCCGCGATTTCTTCTAAAACCAGTTTAGCCTCCGGATGAAACATTCTCAGCAGTCGTCGTTTCATTTGGATGCGATGATTCTCGTTGTTCAAATCATATACTGAACCGTTATAGTTGGCGGCGAGACGCTGCAAAACCGAAAATCCTTCAGGCGTAAGCGGTGATCTTCCGTTGTTGTTAATGTCGAAAAGCATAAACGGTGACGAATCCGCGCTCGTGCCAATGTTGTCGAGATAATAAATTTCGGTAGCAAGCGGTAGTTCGACGAGTTCATTGTTCATTCTTTTCTGCGCGAGCGAAACGTAATCACGCGGCAGTGTTTCACGAGTGATTCCCGCTTTTGCAAAATACGCCAGTTGTCTTCTGATCCCGCCTTGAAGTTCCGGCGGAATCGTTACGCCGGAAACCGCTCCGGTCGGCGCATTACGCCGTTCCATTGCTTTATTGCGCTGCTTCTCCCAATCGGCAACGGGAACCGCAAGTTGCGGCGCGTCGGTCGAAACCGCGACGGCTTCCAGATCCTTCGCGTCGAAATCTGCGTCCTGCACTTCCCAGGAAGCAATCAAATCGTCCAAATTTTTCAAATCGTCATCTTCTTCAACGCCAAGCGTATCAATAACGCGCACGGGAATAACAGCCGATTTGTTGATTTGCGGAGTCGCTTTGCCGGTTGAATTAGAAACATCCGGTTCATATCTCGACGCAATCAGATAGCCGATTAAGCCGAGAAAGACAATGCCGAAAGCCGCTAATCCGGCGGCTATTAAAATAAACGGCGGTTTAGCGGATTCGTCGTTCGGAGTTTCCGATTTTGAATTTTGAATCCCGAATCCGGCATTCTGAACGATTGCGGCGTTTTGTCCGGTTTGAATGTTTCCGGTTCGGAAATCGTTTGCGCCGTTCCGCAATTCATCGTTTTGCGCTTCGGCGTAAAAATCTTCTTTTATTTCAACGCGAATATAAGTTTCGCTGCCGATTTTAATTTCGTCGCCGTCAGCCAGAATTTTCGGTGCGCCGGAAATTTTTTCCCCGTTGACGAAAGTTCCGTTCAAAGAATTTTCATCAACTACCAGAACTTCATCGCCGTCGCGGAAAAAAGTCGTGTTCAGACGCGAAAGCCCGGAATCGGCTAAAATTTCCTGCGCTACATTCGTCCGCCCGAAGCTCAATTCATCTTCAAGCCTGATTTGTCTGTTCTCGGCGGAATTTTTGATCGTCAGCGTAACTTTTTTCATTTTTACACTTAGCTTTCTTCAATATTAATTTAACGCAAAGAAAAATATAAGTTGTTTGGCTGATTTGTTAAAGTATTTATTTATCCTCAACTAAATCATAAAACCTTTGCGTCTTCGCGTCTTTGCGCCTTTGCGTTAAAAAATTCCTGTATATTTTCATTAGTGATGATGTTCTTCCGCGACTTCCTTTAATTTCGAGATGTCGAGCATTTTTGAAAACTCTTCAAAGTGAAACATCGTTTCGTCCTTGCAGTAATCGCAAAAAAACGTCACATCTTCGCCGAGATACATATCCTTCAGATGATACGCGATGAAACAGCCGTAACAGCGTTGAATGCGTTTGCCGAATTCCTTTAAAACTTCTTCGGGTTGATGGTTTTCCATAAATCAAAAATGAAATTTTAGCATAAAACCTTGTCCGTGCAGCTTGCAAAAACTTTTTCGATATGTTGTAAATATAAAAGCAATGAAATTTTTCATCAACGCAATTCATCCGCATCATCACGCACATTATCATCATCGCGTGAACTAACCGGGCTGTTTATTTTATCCGAAAAATTAGTTTTATCAACGCGAACCTCGAAAATTTTCAAGGTTTTTTTTGTGTTTTCAAACAGGTATTTTATATAAGTTTATGACCGCGACAAAATTAAAAATCGCACTGCAAAAATCGGGTCGTCTGAGCGAGGAATCAAATGCGTTGCTGAAAAAATGCGGCATTCGTTTCAGCAACGGTTTGGGCAAACTCAAATCCGAAGCCGTCAATTTTCCGCTTGAAATCTACTTTTTGCGCGACGACGATATTCCCGAATACGTCGCCGACGGCGTTGCCGACATCGGAATCGTCGGCGAAAACGTCTTAGCCGAAACGAAAAAGGATGTCGGGATAATTGAAAACCTTAATTTCGGCAAATGCCGTCTTTCGCTCGCCGTGCCGAAGGATTTCGCGTATCAATCCGTTGAAGATTTCGGCGGCAAACGCATTGCGACCAGTTACCCGCAGATTTTGAGCGATTATTTCGCGGCAAACGGCGTTGCGGCGGATATTCACACGATCAGCGGTTCGGTCGAAATTGCGCCGTCAATCGGTTTAGCCGACGCGGTTTGCGATCTCGTCAGTTCGGGCAGCACACTTTTTACCAACGGTTTGCGCGAAGTCCAAATCGTGATGAATTCCGAAGCTGTTTTGATCGCGCGTCGTAATCTCGACGCAAATCTGACAAAAATTCTCGAAAAACTTTTGTTTCGCATCAAATCGGTCAAAGCCGCCGCGCAGAATAAATACATTTTGCTCAACGCGCCGAACGATAAATTGGCGGAAATCGTCGCGCTTCTGCCCGGAATAAAAAGTCCGACCGTGATGCCGCTCGCCGAAACCGGCTGGAGTTCGGTGCATTCGGTAATCAACGAAAACGATTTCTGGGAAATTGTCGAAAGCCTGAAAAATAAAGGCGCGGAAGGAGTTTTAGTTTTATCAATTGACCAAATGATTAGTTAAGTTTGCCCGCGAAACTCGATAAAGCCGCGAAATAAAGCCGCGAAAAAGAATTTAATTTTTCTAATTTTCGTTTTTGAGTTTTAATTTAGCGTCTTTCGCGTGTTTCGCGGGCAAAATAAAAAATATGAAAACGATTCGTTACCCGAAAAAGAAAGATTGGCAGGAAATTACAAAGCGTCCAACGATTGACACGAAATTTTTGGAAAAAACGGTTTCCAATATTTTAGAGGACGTAAAAGCGCACGGCGACGCGGCTTTGCGGCACTGCGCTCGTCATTTCGACAAAGTCGAACTCGATGATTTTCTGGTTTCCGAAGCGGAATTTATCGAAGCCGAAGAGCAAATTTCAACCGAACTAAAAAACGCTATTCAGACGGCGAAAGCGAACATCGAAAAATTTCACACGGCGCAAATCGAACAGCCTGAAATTATCGAAACGACCGGCGGCGTTTTTTGCTGGCGAAAATCCGTCGCTATCGAAAAAGTCGGTTTATACATTCCGGCGGGAACTGCGCCGCTTTTTTCGACGGTTCTGATGCTCGCAATTCCGGCGAAATTAGCCGGCTGCCGCGAAATAATCGTCTGTTCGCCGCCGGATTCAAACGGTAAAATCAATGCTGCGACTTTATATTCGGCGCGGCTTTGCGGCGCAACAAAAGTTTTCAAAATCGGCGGAGCGCAAGCCGTCGGCGCGTTGGCTTTCGGGACGGAAACCGTTCCGAAAGTTTATAAAATTTTCGGTCCCGGAAATCAGTTCGTTACCGAAGCCAAACAGCAGATTTCAAAAACCGGAACGGCGATTGATATGCCCGCCGGACCTTCGGAAGTCGCGGTTTTAGCTGATGAAACCTGCATTCCGGCGTTTGTCGCGGCTGATTTATTGTCGCAGGCAGAACACGGCGTTGATAGTCAGGTTTTGCTCGTGACGACGAGCGAAAAAGTCGTCGAAGAAACTTTAATTGAACTGGAAAAACAGCTCGAAGTTTTGCCGCGCAAAAACATTGCCGAAAAAGCTCTGGGTAATTCGACCGCCGTTTTAGTCGAAAATATGGACGAAGCCGTCGCACTTCTAAACGAATACGCCGCCGAACATTTGATTATCGCCACTGAAACTGCCGACGAAACAGCGGAAAAAATCATCAACGCCGGTTCGATTTTTATCGGCAATTACTCGTGCGAAGCGGCGGGCGATTATGCTTCCGGCACGAATCACACTTTGCCGACAAACGGTTATGCAAAAGCGTTCAGCGGCGTTTCTCTGGACAGTTTCGTGAAAAAAATTACGTTTCAAAAACTGTCCGCCGACGGAATTATAAATCTCGGCAGAACAATCGAATGTCTGGCGGAAGCCGAAGGTTTAGACGCGCACAAAAACGCTGTTTCGATTCGTTTGGAGAAATTAGCCGCGAATTATACGAATAGCGCGAATAAAAAATTGCATAAATAAAAAACCAAAATGTTTTGCATTTATTTGTGTTCATTCGTGTAATTCGCGGCAAAAATTTTATGTTTAATTTAGAAAACTTAATTCGGGAAAACATCAAGCGACTTACGCCGTATTCTTCAGCCAGAAAGGAATACAGCGGCGCGGCGCGGATTTTTCTTGACGCGAACGAAAACAGTTTCGGGTCGCCTCTGCCCGAAAATTACAATCGTTATCCTGATCCGCTGCAAACGGAAATAAAGCGTAGAATCGCTGAATGGCATAACGTAACAACTTCGGAAATTTTCGTCGGAAACGGCAGCGACGAAGCGATTGATTTACTTTTTCGCATTTTTTGTGAGCCGAAAAAAGACAACGTTTTGATCTGTCCGCCGACTTACGGAATGTATGAAGTTTCGGCGGCGATTAACGATGTCGAAGTCGAAAAAGCGAATCTGACGGCGGATTTTCAGCTTGATCTAGACGAAATTGAACTCGCGGACGATGCGCTGACGAAAATTCTTTTTATCTGCTCGCCGAATAATCCGACGGGAAATTCGTTCGAGCGCGAAAAGATTTTGAGTTTGATCGAAAATTTTATCGGAATCGTCGTGGTTGACGAAGCCTATATTCATTTTTCGAGTGAGAAATCTTTTGTTAATGAAATCGGGAATTTTCCGAATCTCGTCGTGCTGCAAACCTTTTCAAAAGCGTGGGGTTTAGCCGGTTTGCGCGTCGGTCTGGCGTTTGCGAATGCGGAAATAATTACGCTTTTTAATAAAGTAAAACCGCCGTATAACGTCAGTCAAATCGCACAGGAAACGATTTTGCGGGCGATGGAAAACAAATCGCAGGTTGAAAAAACAATCGCCGAAATCATTGCCGAACGCGAAAAAGTGATTGATAATTTGCGCGATTTTGCATTTGTCACAAAAATTTATCCGACTGACGCGAATTTTGTTTTGGTGAAGACAACTGACGCGGAAAAGATTTACAGATTTTTACTCGACGAAAAAATAGTCGTCAGAAATCGAAATAACGTCGAGCTTTGCGCCGGATGTTTGCGGATCACAATCGGAACGCCGGAGGAAAACGAAAGTTTATTAAAAGCGTTTAAGAGAATGGAACGCAGATGACACGGATTCAGCGGATTAACACGGGATAAAAACACTTTTTAGTTTTAACCGGCGAAAATCAGCCAAATCCGCGTCATCCGCGTTCTATCAAAAGAATCTTATGAAAAAAGTTTTATTTATTGACCGCGATGGAACTTTGATCTGCGAACCGAAAGATTTTCAGATTGACAGTTTCGCCAAACTGAAATTTTTGCCGCAGGTCTTCGCTTACTTGGGAAAAATCGCCCGCGAAACCAATTACGAACTCGTGATGGTCAGCAATCAGGACGGTTTGGGAACGGAAAGTTTCCCGGAAGAAACCTTTCATCCGGTGCAGAATTTTATTTTGCAAACGCTCGAAAACGAAGGAATCGTTTTCGCTGAAGTTTTGATTGATCGTTCGTTTGCCGCTGAAAACAAACCGACGCGCAAGCCGAATACGGGAATGCTGACGAAATATTTTTCGGACGAATACGATCTGGCGAATTCTTTCGTTATCGGCGACCGCGAAACCGACGTTCAACTGGCGGAAAATTTGAAATCGAAAGCGATTTTTATAAAAAACGTAAATTTTGACGTGCCGGAAAACGAAAATGTTTTTGTCGCCGAAAGTTGGCGTGAGATTTACGAGTTGTTGAAATCGCCGCCGAGAAAAGTTTTCCACAAGCGGAAAACTAACGAAACCGAGATTGAAATCGAACTGAATTTGGACGGCAGAGGCAAATCGGAAATTTCGACAGGAATTTCGTTTTTCGACCATATGCTCGAACAAATCTCGCGTCACGGCGCGATTGATTTAAAAATCGAAGCAAAAGGCGATTTGCATATTGACGAACATCACACGATTGAAGATGTGGCGATCACGCTCGGCGAAGCGTTTAATCTCGCTTTGCACGACAAACGCGGAATGGAGCGATACGGCTTTTGTTTGCCGATGGACGATTGTCTGGCGCAGGTGGCGATTGATTTCGGCGGTCGCAATTGGTGCGTTTGGGAAGCGGAATTTACGCGCGAAACAATTGGCAAAATGCCGACCGAAATGTTTTTTCATTTCTTTAAATCGTTCACCGACAAGGCGCAATGCAATTTGAACATTAAAGCGGAAGGCAAAAACGAACATCACAAAATCGAAGCGATTTTCAAAGCGTTCGCTAAAGCCGTAAAAATGGCGGTCAAACGAAACATTGACGATGCGAGTTTGCCAAGTACGAAAGGAAGCCTTTGAATGTAAAATTCAAAATTAAAAAACGCTACAAAAATTTTGCATTTACATTTTGAATTTTTAATTTATGCGAGTTGCCATCGTAAAATACAATGCCGGAAACGTCGAGTCGGTAAAAAACGCACTCAATCGGTTGGGAGTCGAACCGATTGTTTCCGACGATGCGGAAACTTTGCGGGCGG